>NZ_CP095061.1:330000-592500 GCF_022921055.1 Hymenobacter volaticus | reverse complement strand
AGGCTTTATTTTCCTGTACAATAGCTAGCAGCAATAATCTTTAGGCAGCAAATAGTCACCCCTATAATCTATTCCATCATAAGCCGACAAGACGCTGCTGACGAACCACTTATGTAGTTTAAGAAGTTCACAACGCCTACTAAATTCCTCTATTTTACTTCTGCAGGAAAGGATTCGACCTTCATAGATGCTTCAGATTGCCTATGGGTGGTCTCATATTGTTGAATGAGTTGTCCTAGTTGCGCAAGGAAAGGAAGGCCAATGCTGTTGTACTCGTAAGCCCCATCATTGATGATACCATCCTGATTCACATAGAGCACTGCACTCAGTAGAAATTCGGAGTGCTGTGTAGGACTGATGAAATAGGCGGCATCGGAAAGATAGCCATGAGACATCCCTACTACATTATAGATGCGAAAGGCAGAATCTAGAGCTACCTGTGGAGAACGACCGTAATAGAGATACTTTTTGTAAGCGTCGAAGAACTGTTTAGTAGCGTAAGGCCTGTAGGCAGAACTATGGGGCGTATGGTGGAGGTAATACCGAAGGAAAGCATAGTCGTTGGGCGTTAAGTTGAAACGCTGTGTGCTAGAAGTGACTTCTGGAAACAGCAGAGACTTCAGAATATCCGTGACATCTTGAAGAGGGAGGTAGTTGGCTGTGGTAAAATCGTAAGGACGAGGTACAATCTGACCACCAGCTTGATAAGCTCGACCTTTTGCTATACGGCCAAGAGGAGAATTAAAGGGGCTTGGATTGAAAAGAGCTGGTTGCTGATATATAAGCTGGCCTGAAGTTCCTAAAAAGTCAATTGGATTTGTGTGACGGTTAGCAGTAGTATCGCAGGGGGCAAACCGGCGCGTGATGCGAGTATTGGAGTAGCCTAGTTGAGCGAGCCGTTCGTTGAGAGGGCGCTGGCCAAGAAATTCATATAAGCGGTTGTAAGCATTGTTGTCACTAACTAAGAGCATCCGCTTGATGTAGTTGCCAACAGTATTTATTCTATCGGAATCGGCGGCGGGGTTGTAAGGGACGGCAGTTTGGCAACGAAAAGCAGTACGAGTAACCATAGGGCTGCGCCTGGTAAGGCCCGGTTGGTGTAGCTCATTCAACTTCTCAAGAGCCAACGCTGCAATCGGCAGCTTCACTAGGCTAGCCGGATTAAAATATTGCTTGGCGTCGAGCCGAAAGTCATGTTGGATGAAATGCGGCTGATTTTGCGCGTCGCGGTTGATTTGCGTGTAGATGATTTGCAGCTCATAGTCTGCAGCATGATTGATGACGGGTGCCAAGCGAGCGTCGGTGCGTAGGAGGCTGTCAAGTAGTCGACTGTTAGGAATACGCACAGTCTGTTTAGGAACTGTCGTAGCGTTCTGGCTTAGCCCATCTATTGGAAATAATAGCTGGAAGCACAGCACACCAATGCTGAGAAGGGACCTGGATAAATATCGGAGTAGCATTCTATTGCTGCGTACTTTAGATGAGCATGGATGCACTGTTTTTCTAACTACTAGAGAAAGTGAACTTTGGAAAAGTATTGCACGCGTGCAGTGTAAGTACAACACAATCAATTTTACTTCAACTACAACATTGCATAAGAAAGCCGTAGCTGTTAGCTACGGCTTTCTATTACTCAAGCTATACCGAAACTAGAAGTCACATAGGTCTTTGCCGACGTGCGAGCAACAGGTTAGAATCGTTTTGACGCCAGTTGTAGCCGGTACCGAAAGGTAGAGGGCGAGGACGGTGGATAGTATCGGCGTAGGCCATCGTCATGGCAGGTTGGTAGTGTTTAGCGAAAAGGTTGATAGGCCGTTTGTAAGTACCGTAATAGGTAAGTTGCCAATCTGAGGGGCGAAAATACTTCAGAGCAATGCCGGAATCGTCTTGCAGAACGTAGTTGCTGCGCTCTAGAATAAGATTGCGGACTTTACTGAAATAGGGCTTGTGCATGAGGTAAGTAGCTGACTTCACATAGGTAGTCAGGTCACCGAGACTTTTCGCATATTGAATAACGGCATCCTTGTTAGAGCCCATTTTCCAGTCGCTGATATCAGCGGAGAAGTAATAGACTTTTTGTTCGGCACCTGCTTTGTTGAGCATTATTAACTCAACTCCAGGAATGACCTTCGGGCCGGGCTTTTGAATCACAGTGCTGTCTGCATCGGTGAGTTCACCTTCTGTATTGAGTTGTACATAGCGCACGTTCTGCACTTGATGGCCGGTGCGAGTGGCGAAAAGCATCATTACAGGCAAAACGCCATCCAACATCACTGGCTTAGGAGCTTTCACTCCTGTTGTGCTAGTAGCAGTCTTTGAAAGAGAATCCTTCGGTTCCCTTGGGATTAACTGTAGTTTTGGCTTAGGTGAATTTCTTACTTTACTTGAGTTTAACTCAACCGCCATATCGTTGGTGCGGAAGAAACTGAAGTTTAGTACCGACCAGAGTGCCGCTTTGAGAGCCGGAAAAAGCTTGGGATTTTCAAGCGTACTCCGACTTGGTACCGAACCCACCGGCTCTAGCCCTAATAGCACGTAAGTTTTGCTATCGGGAAACATAGTCACGGCATTCAGTAGATCGGGACCACTGAAGGGATAAAAGATGGTGGAACTGCTGGCGCGCACGGAATCCAGCTCAGTGGCCGCCCAACTTTCAATTTTATTGGTACGGGTAGCATGGTATTGCGCCCAGCTTTTGTCGGCATCCGCAGCAAAAAGCTGCCAAGCAGGTTGCGTGGTAAGCGGACGCAGTGCACTTTGGCTACTAACTGGCTGCCCCGCTAGATACGCCGCAATATCTTGCATGTAAGCTGTGTCGGGGCGAGTTGGTCTAGACGCGGGAATAGCAGCAGTAGTGTCGGCAGGTGGTGTAGGCTTTGCGGACGGCGGCTGTTTAGTTTGGGGGTTCTTCTGTTCGGTACAAGCCGCAAGGAGTAGTAGAGCGGCCGATAAAGTGAATCGGCAAACCGGGAAACGCATCAGGCACAATGTTGATGAAGTGCGAAAGTTACTGAATAGTAGCTGAGGTGCCCCCTTGTAGTGACATGGAGCACGCCACTGTATGATGTGGGCTCTCCCTGTACTTCCAGATACTATTGCTCGTTGGTCACTTTGCCTTGCTATATACTATATGTATGTGCAAGTAGAAGCTTTTCTTTTAATCATTGCTCGTTATGGACGCAGAAAGAAACATGACCAACACCTACTCTGTAGGCTGACGACGCAGACTTACAAAGTAAATAAGCAAGCCTACCAACACGGTTACTAAGCCATATAGAGATTCTTTGGGTTTGTCGTGGACGATAAACCAGAGCGTCCAGCCATTAAGCAATAGGAACAGCAGCGGGGTCAGTGGGTAGCCCCAAGCGCGATAAGGACGTGGCAGTTCTGGCTGACGCACCCGCAAGACAAACAAGCCAAGCACCGTCATAAACGTAAACAAGCTTAGCACAAACCCGGCGTAGAGTAATACTTGCTCGAATGTGGAGGTCACAATAAAGAGAAGCGTTAGGGCAGTCTGAAATAGAGTAGCTCGCACTGGAATGCCAGTGGCGCTGAGTTTGGCCAGCCCGCCAAGCGTCGGAAGATCTTCGCCCATCACCTGCACAACGCGGGGCCCTGCAAAGATCATAGAGCTGATAGTAGACAAGAGTAAAACTGCAATGATGCTGCCCATTAGTTGCCCGCCTATAGCGCCAAAAATTTGAGTGGCCGTCACAAAGCCTACTTCTACCTGGCCTTTCAGCTTATCTAGCGGGGTGGAATACAGAAACACAAAATTCAATCCTATATATAAGAGGAGTACGGCAGCCGTGCCAACCAGTAAGATCCGGGGCAGATTGCGTTGTGGTTCTGTTACTTCACCGGTGAGATATACAGCGGCATTCCAGCCCGAATACGCATACGACACATATACCAGCGAAATAGCAAAGGCAGGACTCAATACCTCTTGCCAGCTAAGGGCAGTTGGCATGAATGAAATAGGCTGTGGGGTAGCAGCCAGCAGTCCGGCCCCGATAAACGCTACCAGCACCAACACTTTGATGGCTGTAACTACCACCTGTAGTCGGCTGCCTAACTGTCGACTCATGGCATGCACGGCCGTGAAAGCTAAAACCACTCCTATCGACAACCATTCGGGCTGGAGGGCAGGCCATACGCTTTTTGCGTATTTGCCGAGCGCCATAGCAGCCAGCGCCGTGGGAGCAGCAAAGCCTACCGTAGCAGATACCCACCCCGACAGGAAACCTACGGCAGGATGATAAATACGGGACAGGAAATGATATTCACCGCCCGAGCGGGGCATGGCCGCGGCAAGTTCCCCATAGCTTAAGGCACCGCACAAGGCAATCAGTCCTCCTACCGCCCAGAGCATAAGCAGCGCGAAGCCGCTTTGAATATCGATAACCTGAAAGCCGAGACTAGTAAATACTCCCGTGCCGACCATATTGGCAACGACGACGGCAACACCAGTTGTGCGACTGATTTTATAGGTGTCAGTAGACGGTTGCGGCATGAGGCGGTAATTGCGGAGCTAAAGATGCAAAGTTGCTGCGACTGTAGGCACGGACCATTTTGTTTACTCCTTATATAGTAGCACAGAAAGCAACAAGCCCCTAGTGCCTATCACAGGGCACAGGGGCTTGTCATCAGTTCAACTATTTAACTAATCCGGAGAAACAACTAACCCGGCGATGAGCCTAAGCCACTTTCGGACGCTTGTAAAGCGGTACTGTACTACAAGGCTCTCCGTACATAACGCTCGATGTTACGGGCAGCAGTTTCTGCATGATGGCCACGTAAGCATACGTAGGCACTGGCTTTTCACCACACCCCTTTACCACCACCTTCGTGTCGCGGTACTCTTCGGCATTGATGCTAGCAATAGCTTCATGAAACAACTCTTGCTCCAGTGCCTCCAGATTACCGAAAACGTAGCGGTGTGCGTGGCCCTGAAGCTTGCTGGCTAGCAGCATATAAGCCCAGGTAGGCACAATAGCATCAGCTGAGCAAATAATGGCGACGTTCTTACCGTCATACTGGCTCCAGTCATGGTTTTTGATGAACTCCCGAAAATCTTTTTCGCGCAGCATCAACCCGTGGAAAAGGTTCTCTTTGATGTCGTACACAACTCGCTCGCCCGGATGAATAAACTCTTCTAGGTTAAGTGAAGTGAGGGCGCTTTGCGCTACGCGGTTAACAATGATGTCTTCCATGGCAAGTTATAACGCCAAGTTTTGGCTTGGCGAATCGATTAACGATGTCGAGTGAATAAAGCAACTAGTAGCAGTAGCCTAAGTAGGCGTTGCTTCTGTTACTTTGCTTTTGGTGTAGTGGTGTACACTTCCTTCAAATAAAATGGCTCGTAATAGGCTACGTCCCGAAACTCACCACGCCGATAGGCTTCTATTGCTAATTCCCTACAGACACAGCCGAAGGTTCAATACCAGTCAAGAAGCTAGCGTTGGAGTTGTTGGTAACCAAAGGCTGAAACTTTGCTGCACCGTTGCCAAAGCATAACAAACGATGATAGGCTAATTGTTCGGCCAGCGTATCAGAATCGAGCAACAGCGGCGTGGGCGCTACAATTTCTTGTCCATTGTGCGTGTAAACGGCTGAGTACACCTCCATCCGTCGCGCATCTAGCATGGGGCAGAACAACATATCTTTGGCCGAAGCAGTCATGGCTGCCACCTGCCGAGCTAGCGCCTGTAAAGTACTTACGGCTATCAGCGGAATATCCAGCGCGTAACACAGTCCTTTCGCTGCTGCCGCCCCAATACGCAATCCAGTATAAGAACCCGGCCGTCGGAAACAGCCACAGCCGCTACACCTTGCAAAGTATGCTGACTGTTTTCCAGCAATTGGCTTACTAATACGCTTAGGTGAGAAGAATGCGACTTCTCTAGCCGTAACTCTGTCTGGCCTACTAAACTGCCGTCGGTTAGTTGGTGCAAAGCAACTGAACAAACGAGCGACGAAGTTTCGAGGGAAAGAATAAGACTAGGCATAGCGCAAAGATACAGTTTCACCTACTGCCATCTTAAATCTGAAACTTCTAGAATAGCGGCCCATTTTAACTAGATCAAGGACAACAAAAAAGCAGACTCTTGCTTGAGCCTGCTTTCTGTAACTAGAAAAACCAAATGTTACTTGTTCGTACCGGCACCTTTGGTGCTGCTGGCGGCCCGGCCGCTTGGGCGCAACAAGGCAGCATAGCGGTTGGGGTCGTTGAGCACGCTCATGGCCATCAGGATATTCGGATCGTCGTCGAAGGTAGCTTCGATTTGGCCTTTCTGAAAGTAGTAGCGCGACACGATTTCCTGCTCCAGCAAATCCTTGATTTCGGGTTTAAACCGGGTCAAGTCATTGCTTTTATTGGTGCTTACCTTGCGGCGCATAGCTTCCAATTCGGTTTTCACGTCGTCGTAATGCTTCTCTTCCTTCACTTTTTTAGTGAGGTCAGCCAATGACTTTTCAGCGTCGGTGCTGTAGCTGATGTCTTTTCCTTTCAGGAAGTCTACGAATTTCTGATACTCAGCATCTGCGAGCTTGAACTGCCGGGCAGGCACAATAGTGGGGTGTTCGGCACGATAGCGGGTAGCGTAATCGAAGAGGTAGCTCTTCTGCAGCAGCACGCGAGTGATGTCGGCAATTTCGCGGTCTTGCACTTCCACGTCGGGGGCTACGCCGCCGCCATCGTATACAGTACGGCCAGCCTGTGTTTTGAAGGCCGTGCGCAAGGAATCTGGCACCTTACCCAACGTGCCATCGTCGGCGCGGTGGGCGTAGTCAATTTCCTGGATGCAACGGCCGCTCGGAATGTAGTACTTGGCGGTAGTTACTTTCAGCTGCGAGTTATAGCTGAGCGGCCGAGTAGCCTGTACCAAGCCTTTACCGAAGGTTCTCTCCCCTATCACCACAGCCCGGTCGTAATCCTGCAACACGCCAGACACGATTTCAGACGCCGAAGCCGAGCGATTAGAGGTGATGATAGCAACAGGAATCTGCGTATCGAAGGGCACATCGAGTGCCTTGTAAGTCTTGTTCCACTCCGTCACCTTTCCCTTGGTGCTCACAATATCAAGCCCTTTATCAACGAACAGGTTGGAGATATTAACCGATTCGTTGAGCAAGCCACCAGGATTGTCGCGGATGTCGAACACAATTTTCTTGGCACCTTGCTCCTTAAGCTTGGTGAGGGCCATGCGAACTTCCTTG
This sequence comes from Hymenobacter volaticus, assembly GCF_022921055.1. GTDB lineage: Bacteria > Bacteroidota > Bacteroidia > Cytophagales > Hymenobacteraceae > Hymenobacter > Hymenobacter volaticus. The sequence goes on along the minus strand of NZ_CP095061.1, from coordinate 585,279 downwards.
CCGGCATCTACCGTGAAGCCAGCGAGTTGAAAATAGCCGATGTCGTTGGTCAGCATGCCATAGTATGGCACGTTGTCCACCTGAATTTTATCGCGCGTGATATTGATTTCAACGGGTGCGTCTTGTCCGTAACGGGTCACCATAAGCTTTACCAACGAATTAGCTTGCCCTTTCAGCAGCTTGCTGATGTCGCCGTTGTTCTTTTTATCAACGTTGACACCGTTGATTGTCATGATTTCGTCACCGGGCAGCAATCCGGCCTTCTGCGCTGGGTAGCCCTCATAAGCTGCCTGCACTACAGTTTTGCCACCACGCTTGATTACCACGGCTCCAATACCGCCATACTGGCCGGTAGTTAGCGTACGGAAATCCTCGATGTCATCTTCCGGAATATAGTTGGTATATGGATCGAGCGACTTGAGCATGGCGTCGATACCGGTCTTTACCAATTTGGCAGGTGGTACCTCGTCCACATAATAAGTATTCACTTCCTTGAATAGGGTAGCGAATATGTCGAGGTTCTTGGCTATTTCGAAATATCGCTCGTTGTCGGCCGAAGCGGCGGCAACAGATACCAGTGTGGCTCCCCCAGAAGCAACCCGGCCACAATAGACTTTTTACGCATAAATGAAGGCTGGTATAAACCTCACCACTAGTCACTTCAGAGTAAGAAGCCTACTGGCAAGAACAAATGGTGCCGCGGCAGTCAGTGAAGCTGCGACTAATTCAAGGACGCTTTTTTCGGTCCTTTGTTGCGGGTGCAACAAAGGGTTCGGTTAATAAACGCTCCAGCCCTGAAATTAATTTTTTTTCAACCAGCGCGAAAGGCTTTTTTTCTTTGCCGGTGTAGATAATTGCGAGCAACCCAATGGGGTGCCCACCGTCCGCTTCCGTAAGCCGATGCTTATTGAGGCGGTAGGCCTCACGCATAAAACGCTTTAAATTATTCCGGTCGACGGCGCGCTTAAAGCTGCGTTTGCTTACGCTAACTAGCACCTGGGGAGGTGCGGTGGTAATTACTTCGGCTGGTAGCCACACCAACCGGAGGGGTATAAACCAAAAGAAGAACCCCGACCGAAAAGCTCATCGATGAGCTTCTTACGGCACAGGTGTTCTTCTTTTGAAAACGAGTAGGAACGAACCTTATCCTCTGGCTTCTCTCCTGCAGGTGAAACGCCAGACGGCAATAGGTTATTCACAGGCGCTTAGCGCTTGTGACGGCCTTCGTCGGATACAGTCAGGCGCTTGCGGCCTTTGGCACGGCGGCGGGCCAACACGTTGCGGCCGTTGGCGGTTTCCATGCGAGAGCGGAAGCCATGCTTATTGCGGCGTTTGCGCTGCGAAGGCTGGAAGGTACGTTTCATGGTATAAGTAGTGACTCAGTGACAAGTAAGGCCGGCAAAGGTACGCGCTTGACTTTGAAAAGACAAAAGTGTTGTCACCTTTTTTATGTTCATCATCGGGGGCAACTCCCAGCTTTTCGGTTGCTTATCCTAGTCGAAGGTGCGGCTTTACCCGTATCAAAAGCCACGTTTTATCCGCGTTTTTCAACCGGATAGCCGTAGCTTTACACCAGGTTTTCTGCCTACCCGCTCCGCGTTTCTATGATTCACTATTACGTTTCGTTCGAGAACCCGCTTACCTTCTACGTGCAGTTGCAAATGACTTTTGAGGTCCCGAAAGAAGGCCCTGAAACCCTAGAATTGCAATTGCCGGCCTGGCGGCCCGGACGCTACGAGCTACAGAATTTCGCTCAAAAGATTCAGCGAGTAGAAGTACTTGATGCTGCTTCACAGGACGTATTAACGACCCGCAAACTCACTAAAGACCGTTGGGAGGTAACAGGAGCAGCGGGTCGGACGGTGCAGGTGCACTACAATTTCTACGCGCACCAGATGGACGCCGGCGGTTCGTGGCTAGATGAAACGCAGCTTTATCTGAACCCAGTTCAGGGGTTTATGTACATAGAAGGCCGTCAACAAGAACCTTGTCAGGTACAGTTGCAACTCCCTGATGGTTGGCAATTGGCATGTGGCCTGCCTCAAACCGGCCCTAACACCCTACAAGCGCAGAGTTTTGATCACCTGGCCGACTCGCCCCTTATTGCTAGCCCTACCTTACAGTACCGCAACTATGAGGTGGAGAGCTTACCCTTCTACATTTGGATTCAAGGAGAATGCCCCGTGGACTGGACACGGTTAGTTGCTGACTTCCGGGCTTTCAGTGCCGAACAGCTTGCGTTGTTTGGCTCATTTCCGGCGCAGGATTATCACTTCTTAAACCAGATCCTTCCTTATAAACACTACCACGGCGTGGAGCACCTCAACTCCACGGTTATTACGCTAGGACCAGCCGAGTTGCTGATGACAGAAGGCCTGTACAAGGAGTTGCTAGGCGTAAGCTGTCATGAACTGTTTCACGCTTGGAATATCAAGAGTATCCGGCCAGCTGAAATGCAGCCCTATGACTATTCCAAAGAAAATTACTTCCGCACCTGCTTTATTGCTGAAGGCATCACGACGTATTATGGGGAGTATCTACTGGCTCGCGCTGGAGTGCGTACGGCCGGGCAATATTTCGCGGAATTGAACACCGTATTGCGCAAGCACTACGATGACTATGGCCGTTACAACCTTTCCTTGGCCGATGCCAGCATGGACCTCTGGCTTGATGGCTACAAGGCTGGCGTACCCGACCGCAAAGTATCGGTATACCACAAGGGAGCCTTGGTGGCGCTGTTGCTTGATATTACGTTACGCCGCCTCTCCAACCACGCGCGCAGCCTCGATCAGGTAATGCGCCGGCTGTGGGAAGAATTTGGCCAGACAGGAATTGGCTATACCGAGCAAGATTACATTCGAATTGTGAATGAGGTAGCAGGGCGCGATATGCAAGCATATTTCGATAAATTTATTTACGGCACCGCGCCGTTAGAAGAACCGCTCGACAAAGCCTTGGGCTTTGTGGGCTGCACGCTTCGAATCCAAGAAAATGCCGCTCCATCGGAAAGCGTATTCGGCTTTCGTACGGTGTTGAAAAACGAGCGCACGGAAGTAACCGATATTCTACCAGGCTCGCCCGCTGCGGCAGCACTTACCGTCGACGACGAGATAGTAGCCGTGAATGGGCGGCGGGTGGACATGAACTTGCACAATTTACTTTCCACTCGGGAAGACCAACACTACGAACTCAGTGTGTTTCGCCAGAATCGGCTGCTCACGGTGCCACTAATTGGGCAGGATGGGCAGCGTTTTTGGCAAAAGATTACCATTGAAAAGCTGCCCGAAGCTACGCCCGAGCAGCAGGCTAGCTTCCGGAACTGGTTGAAGCAGGAGTTTTAAGCGCGGCGTTCAGTTTTCAATTACTTCCATGTTCCGGCTTCGTGCGGTGATAGTAGTGCTGCCTCTGGCGATACTCCTATTATCTTGTTCTTTCCGAGGCCCCGCTGAGCGGGCGCAACCGGGTGTGCCTAACACATCCCCGGTTGCGCCGTTACCACGCCCGAAGCCACCACGCATCTACCGCCTCGGCCATCTCGATACTCTGGTACAGTTACCTGGCCGGGTGCTAACTATTCATCAGGCTTCGCGGGGCGTGTACGAGAAGCTGCCCCAGTCTTTGAAACTCCCTACTGTTCCTAGTTCTGCTGAAGAAGAAGCAACCTTCGACTTTGCGGCCGAAGAACGCCTCCGGTTACGCAGCGCTGGCCCGATGGTACAGCGCAAAAACACTACGCTGTGGCTGCGCCCGACTCGTACCAAGCCCCTTCGGTTCATTAACAATTCTTCTGAAGACGAAGCCAGTAATATTGCTTACGAATACATAGCTTCCATACCCACCATAAAGCAATGGCTGCTGGCTGTACGGCTGTACGAGGGCAGTTACTACCTGTTGGTAAACCAACACACCGGGCGTCGTACCCGGGTTTGGAGCCCACCGGCGGTGTCGCCCGACGCTCGTCATTTTGTATGTGGTAACTCTGATGTGTTAGCTCGCTACGAACCCAATGGACTCCAATTATGGACTGTGGAAGATGGCAACCTCCGCCTTTTGTGGGAGCGCCAAACCGAGTGGGGCTGCACACAACCTCGTTGGCTCGACAACAAAACCATCCTCTTCGAACAAGATTTCTTCGATAAAGATGATGTAGACACCCGCGTGGTACGCCTGACCGTACTGCCATAGAGCCATCCAAACCATCTAGACGTATCCTTGATAATATAAAAAGCCCCGTTGAAGCTCAACGGGGCTTTTCAATCAGGAAATGTTTCTACTTCTGGTTTTGCTGGCTTGGATTTGGGCTGTTGCGAGGCTTATTGATCCGCGACGACCGTATCTCATTGGAATTACCGCCGGGTGTATTATTCTTTGTCTCGTTGCCGGTTTCAGTAATGTGGTTCTGATTCAAATTTTGCACACCACTTGCATCCGCCTTCATATTGGGGTCGATGGACGCGGGGGTACCATTCAGTGCGTCAGGGCCCATAGGCGAGCTAACTTTCTGATTCGAGGCGGGGTTTTCTTTTTTATGCTTGGACATGGCAGTAGAGCTAAGGGTGAAGCATTACGCTTTCTTTTACCGCCTCGCCAGTTAAAGGGTTGTCGAAACAAAGCAGACTTTATGAAAGAAGCCGCCAGAAGCTAAAGCATGAGGCTTCAGTTTCCGGCGGCTTCTTTACGAGTTTCGCTTCAGCTTATACTAAGCTACACGTCCTGAGCAGCTGTGGCGGGTACTACAGCCACTAGATCGGCAAACTTCTGCTCCCGAGCTTCCACTTCTTCGGGCGTCAGGTTGAGCAAACGCTCCGTACCGAACTTCTCTACGCAGAAAGAAGCCATAGCCGAGCCGTGTACAACTGCGCGCTTCATATTCTCGAAGCTGATATCGTCGGTAGCGGCGAGGTAACCGATGAAGCCACCCGCAAACGTGTCGCCGGCGCCGGTTGGATCGAATACTTCTTCTAAGGGTAAGGCTGGCGCATAAAACACTTTGTTTTTGCAGAACAGCAGCGCACCATGTTCACCTTTCTTGATAATGACTGTCTTTGGGCCCATGCCCATGATAATCTTGGCGGCTTTCACCAAGGAGTGTTGGCCTGAAAGCTGACGAGCTTCTTCGTCGTTGATGCTCAGCACGTCTACCATTTCAATGGTCGTTTTCAGCTCATCGAGCGCCACATCCATCCAGAAGTTCATCGTGTCCATAACGATGAGCTTGGGGCGGTTAACAAGGCGCTGAATCACTAGCCGCTGCACCTGAGGCGCCAGGTTGCCGAGCATCAGGTACTTGCAATCCTGGTAGCTATCGGGGATAATGGGGTCGAAATTGGCTAGTACGTTGAGTTCCGTAACCAGCGTTTCGCGCGAGTTCAGGTCGTTGGAATACTTTCCTGACCAGAAAAACGACTTCTCACCTTCTTTGATTTGCAAACCTTCCGTGTTCACGCCGTGCTCTTCAAGGAGCAGAATGTCGGATTGCGGAAAATCGTCGCCTACTACGGCCACCAGCTTCACCGGCTTAAGCGAGTAGCTAGCCGAAAGAGAGATGTAAGTAGCAGCACCACCGATGATTTTGTCGGTTTTGCCAAAGGGCGTTTCTAGGGCATCGAAGGCTACGGAGCCGATTACGACCAAGCTCATATTAAAAGGAGTAAGAGTGATTCAAGCAGATGATTTGTCTTGCAACGCCACAAATATCCAAATCCTTCCGCACTACGCCCGTTTTTGTTGAATTAGCTGCACCACGGCAAGCTGTGGCGGGAGCTAAATACTTGGTAAAGAGCAGCTAGACATTAAAAGAAAAAGCCCCAAGCATACTGCTTGGGGCTTTCGTAGTGGGTAAGTAATGGGGCTCGAACCCACGACCTTCGGAATCACAATCCGACGCTCTAACCGGCTGAGCTATACCTACCATGTTGGGCAATGGAGCAACAAAAGTAGCGGATGTAGACGAATTCGCAAGTTTAACAAGCACTTTTTTATATCGGCAGTGTTGTTGATCATCAAACAAAGGCGCAAAACCTCTTCCTGCGCGAGTGTAACTTGCTCTATAGCTTTCACCTGTGGGTTGGGATAGGGTTCCGTACCTTTGCGCCTCGTAATTCCTCTTCTGTCATGTCCGATACGCCACAGGCGGTTTCTTTCGCCGATTTCAAGCTCAACAAGCAATTACTCACGGCCGTGGCCGAAGCCGGTTTCACCGAGCCCACGCCCGTGCAGATGCAAACTATTCCGTTGCTGCTGGCTGGCCACGACGTGCTAGGTATTGCACAAACTGGTACCGGTAAGACGGCTGCCTTCGGATTGCCGCTCCTGATGAAAGTAAAATACGCCCAAGGCCAAAATCCGCGGGCTCTTATTATGGCTCCTACGCGTGAGCTAGCCATGCAGATTGAGACCCATCTCAAGCGCCTCGCCACGTACACTGATCTCCGCATTTTCGCCATTTACGGCGGATTGGGACCAAAAACGCAGATCGAAACTATTGCGAAAGGTGTAGACATTTTGATTGCCACGCCTGGCCGGTTGTTGGAACTGTACTTACGGGGCGACTTGGTGCTGAAAGAGCTGAAAACGTTGGTTCTCGATGAGGCCGACAAGATGATGGATATGGGCTTTATGCCCCAGATTCGCAAGATTCTGGAAGTCATTCCGAGCAAGCGGCAGAACGCGCTGTTTTCAGCTACTATGGCCGAGAAAGTCACCACGCTGAGCGAGGAATTTCTGGAGTTTCCGATGCGGGTTGAGGTAACGCCTTCGGCTACCTCTGCTCAGAATGTGACTCAGAGTTTGTACGAGGTGCCCAACTTAGTGACCAAGATCAACTTGCTCGGGTACTTGCTCCGCGACCAGGAAAGCTTCAACCGAGTTATGATTTTCACGCGCAGCAAGGTGCACGCCGAAAATGTAGCGCACTTTTTGGGTCGCAGAATAGCTGGCGAGGTGCGGGCCATCCACGGCAACAAAGGCCAGAACTCGCGCATCAACGCTATGGAGGATTTCAAAGCGGGAAAAGTGCGCTTTCTGGTAGCCACGGACGTAGCTGCCCGCGGCATCGATGTGCCGGAAGTGAGCCACGTTATCAACTTTGATGTGCCCTTGATTTATGACGACTATGTGCACCGCATTGGGCGCACGGGGCGGGCACAGCATACGGGGGCAGCCATCACCTTCGCCAATGAAGCCGAAATGCACCACATAGCCCGCATTGAAGAGCTAATCAAGCAGCCAATTCCGTTGGTACCGTTTCCAGCCGAGGTAGAAGTAGCCGAAACGCCGTTTGAAGAGCAGCAGAGCATGAACCGCGAGCAGGATGAGCGTCGGCGCCGCGAGGACCCGAACTTCAAAGGGGCTTTCCACGAACGGAAAGAGTACGTGAAGCCCGGCGTGACGATTGACAAGCGTACGGGTCGGACTTACGTGGAAGGGCCTAACCGTAGCCAGAAAGGCAACAAGGCTCGGCCCTCAAAGGGTAGTGCCTCCAAGCCCGCCGTGAAAGCCGTAAAAGCGGCTATTGCTCGCTCAAAAGGCAAACGAAAGTAGAATTATGAAACAGCGGCAGCTTCTGCATACAATGCTTACCGAAAACCAAAGCGGCGTGCCATGTGGCACGCCGCTTTGGTTTTATAACACTCGTTTAGAGCTACACTCTAGTTCAATGATGGAATATGGCTAAGTGACTGAAACGGATGGCTAGCATTGTGAAAGCTCCGCCCACAGCACGGCGCTCCATAGCATGTGAAACAAAATACGCCAGCGAGGCACATGCAGTTGGGTAGCAATGACGGTGCCGCCAATGGGGCTAAACAGAATAGGAGTCAAGAAGGCAATACCTCCCATACCGAAGCGCCGAAAGATGCTCACGATACGGCGGCTCTTACGACTAAACAATGGCTTGCCTTTTTCCTCGCGCTTGCGGCGTAAATGCAGTGCCCACATCTTCCCTACCCCGAAACAAGTACCACTGTGGTCATCATGCCTGCTACCGATAGTCCCCAAATGAGAGGAAACGATAGCCCGGCAGCAATGCCCGCTACTGGAGCGGCCACAAACTTGACCATCCCCAACAAGAAAACAGAGGCGTATTTGAAGAGGTGCGGTAACACGAGGTGAGCAGCAGAGGATAAAGAAGAAAAGTTGCCGTGGTCGAACTTGAAATTACAAAGAACTAAAGCACTGTGTTGGTTCAAACTAAGAAAGTAACAACAAGAACATTTAAACGTGAAACTTTCAGTATATGATGCTTTTAATTCAGTTCACCACGTCCTCCTATAGCTTGCTGCCATACGATAAGTCACCAGCATCACCGAGGCCAGGCACGATATAGGCTTGATCGTTTAGCTTTTCGTCGATGGCGGCTACCCAAAGTGTAGCTTCAGGAATCTCGCGGGTGACGTGGGCAACGCCTTCGGGCTGGCAATAACGGCGGCAATGTGTACTTGACGGGGCGTACCGAACCGCAGCATGGCCCGGTAGGTTTGCACCAACGACTTGCCGGAAGCCAGCATAGGATCGGCCAGAATCAAAACCCGCTCATCGAGCCGCGGCGCCGACAGATAATCGACCTGCACTTGCACCTGGGCCGTGCCTTCGATGCGGTACGCCGCCACAAAAGCGCTAGGCGACTGATCGAAATAGTTGAGAAAGCCCTGGTGAAATGGCAGGCCGGCACGGAGCACCGTCGCTAGGATGGGAAAGTCGCGGAGTTGCTTGCTGCGGGACTCACCGAGCGGGGTTTGCACGGTTTTGTCGGTGTAGCTAAGCTGGGAACTGATGCGGTAGGCTATAATTTCGCCGAGGCGCTGCAGGTTGCGTCGGAAGCGCAGGGAGTCGCGTTGCACTTCCACATCGCGCAGTTCGGCTAGAAAATGGTTGGCAATTGAGGGCTCGGCGCACACAACATGCACGCGGGGGGCCAACTCAGCGCCGGTCAGGTCGGAAGTGTCGGGGGTTAGCGGATCCATTGCAGATACCAGGGACGTTGGGTGAAAGAAAGGGCCGCATAGGGTACGGGCGTGGCCCCGAAGTTGGCGAAAAAACGGGCAATTGATTCTATCATGCCGCCCTCGAAATCAAGCACAAGGTCAGTGCCAGCATGACGTTGAATTACGCTGTCGAGCAACAGCAATGGAGCCGCAGCTTTTTTACCGGCTGGCGAGGCGACCGCAAATAAATAGACAAGCCGCGTACGAAATCTTACAAACAGCGCCGCCGCAAGTAGTTCGCCGGTTTCAAACGCCCGTACCTCCAGCGGTAGTGCTTGGTTGTGCTGTTGCAGTACCGTATACAAGGCTTGCAGTTGCTGGTAATGTCGGCTTTTCAGGCCGGCTGCCTTTCCGCTGTATTGCTTGAATAATGCTAGCATTTCTTCTACAGAAGAGGACTGCGAAACAGTAAGTGGAGCGGGCAGTTCGTTGTTCTGTCGCAGCCGACGGCGGTAGTCAGCCGCGTAGCCAGCGCGCAACGTAGCATACTCAGGGTGTAGCGGCAAGTGGTAGGTGATGCGAGTTTGGCTGGTGAAAGACAGCGGTGGTAGTAGCGGCGTCTGGTCGTTGAGCTGGATATACAAGCGGGCGTAGCGCTTCGGTAAATGGCTCAGGTGCTGCAGCACATCAGGAAATTGGCTTTCTGGCAGCGCCAACAAGCCAAGCTGCTGCGTGAAGGCTGGCTGGTATATTTCCCGCCCCCAAGACGCCATTTTGTGGGCAGTGGCAGCACCGATAAGTACCGGCCTGTGCTTTCCTCTACTTCCACCGAAGCTTCCCACTGCCCTGCCGTTGCGCGAAGCCACCACGAACACGCATAGGGCACTACCTCTCGGGCCGCCGCTACACATGCGTCCCAAGCAGCAAGGTCGAGTTCGGAATAGCGGAGCAGACGAGGTGACACGCGGCAAATGTAAACATCCGCCTCCCTCGGGGCACTATAAACCCCGCAACTCAACCTGCTTGGATATACGGAACAGCCACTTAGCCACGTTGCTGCGTCTTACTCTTGTGGCAAGTGCGTAGGTTTGTTGGATTGCGCACTCGTTTTCAGAGAGCAGACTCCGTTTTATGAAAAAATATCTTCTCTTTTTAGCATCTCAAGCCTTATTCGCTAGCCAAGTTGCAGGCCAAAGCATGTCGGTACAGTTTGACGGCCCCATTCCGCCACCACAAGTTCCGACAGCCGACGCCCCAACGGCACCTAACACGGTACCGCTGGATGCAGACGTGTACCGGCTGATCGACCGGTACGCTATTAAATATGGTGGCGACTCGATAGGCAACAATCTGCACACGTCCGTTCGCCCATACACTCGCACAGTTGTGGTACGCTTGGCCGAACGAATGCTGGCCGACAGCGCAAACTTGTCGGCGCAGGACCGCTTCAATGCAGAATACTTACTGCGCGACAATTGGAACTACTCTGCACGGGCTGATGCATCCAATCGAAGCCGCCAACCAGTGCTTAAGCACTTCTATCAGCGCCAATCCGACCTTTATAGTGTGTCTATTCCCGATTTTACGCTGCGCATAAATCCGGTACTCGGGCTTTCGGCTGGCAAGGATTCGGAAACTGACGGGCTGCGCTACGTTAACACGCGGGGCGTACAGGTGGAAGGCACTATCGACGAGCGATTGGGCTTCTACACTTTCTTGGCCGACAACCAGCAAGGCGTGCCGGCCTATGTGCAGCAACGCATCCGCATCAAGCGCGATAGATCAGTACCGCATGAGGGCTACTGGAAAGACTTTAAGGTTATTGGCGGCGACCAATACGACTTTTTCACGGCCCGCGGCTACGTCACGTACGCAGCCACCAAGCACATCGGCGTGCAACTTGGCCACGACCGAAACTTTATTGGCAACGGCTACCGCTCCCTCATCCTCTCCGACTACAGCGCCCCCTATTTCTTTCTGAAGCTGAACACGCGTATCTGGAAGCTCAACTACCAGAACCTGTTCACCGAAATGATTGCCGACCGCAGCTACGACCAGAACGGTAGCCCGATAGATACCATCTATCGAAAGAAATACATGGCGCTACATCACCTTAGCTTTGATGTGACGCCAACTTTCAATGTAGGCGTATTCGAAAGTACCATTTTAGGTGGCCGTAACTTCGTACGGGATAAGAAAACTGGGCAGCCTATTCCTGGCAGCCAGCGCCGCGGGTTTGAATTGCAATACTTGAACCCCATCATCTTCTATCGGGCAGTTGAGCAGCAAGTTGGCTCGCCTGACAACACCGTGCTAGGTCTGGATTTCAAATGGAACATCAAAAACACAGCGCAGCTTTATGGTCAGTTGATGCTGGACGAGTTCAAACTGAGCGAAGTACGCGCCGGCAACGGTTGGTGGGCCAACAAGCAAGCATTCCAGTTAGGCGCCAAATATGTGGATGTGGCTGGTATTCGCACGCTTGATGTGCAGGGAGAATTCAATTACATCCGCCCATACACCTATCAGCACAAAGACAGCTATACCGACTACCAGAACTATCAGCAGCCCCTCGCCCACCCGATGGGCGCCAACTTGTATGAACTGCTCGGCATAGTGAGCTACCAGCCCATTCCGCGTTTGCAGTTGGTGGGTAAGTTGTTTTACACCGTGCAAGGCCTTGACCGAACTTATGATGATGGTTCTATCAAGAACTACGGTGGTAACCCGCTGATTTCCTACGACACCAAACCGGAAGAGCAAAACTATGGCAACAATGTAGGGCAAGGCAACCGCACCCATTTGGTCCACACCGATTTCACGGCCACTTATCAGCCGCGGCACAACCTGTGGCTAGATGCCAAGCTGATTGTGCGCCGTCAGTCGTCTATCGATGCCGCTACCCAAAATACGGTATTCCCATCGTTGGCCTTACGCTGGAACATTGCGCAGCGCCTACACGAGTTTTAATCGTTGATTTAGCGCCCACTTGCTAAGGATTCATCCCTCGCAAGAAGACCTTTTATGTAAAGGAACTGTCCGTGCGGCAGGGTCTTGCAAAACAGTGCTGGGTTAGCAGTTACAATTATTTCTTTGAGTCACTCTATCAAGCATCTATGCGTCACGAGCCTGCTAACCTGTTGCTTTATCGTCCAGTTAACCAGCAGGAAATGGATTTGATAGCCGCTTCTGGGTGGGTGGAATTTCCACCGCGCTTACCGGAGCAGCCCATATTTTACCCGGTGCTGAACGAGGAGTACGCCGCTCAGATAGCGCGCGATTGGAACGTACCGTACTACGGCGTGGGCTATGTGCTGCGCTTTGCCGTGGACGCCGACTATGCAGCTTCATTTCCGGTGCAAAATGTGGGCAACCGGGAGCATGAGGAATTGTGGGTACCGGCCGAAGAACTTGCAGAGTTCAACCGCCACATTTTAGGGCAAATTGAGGTGGTAGCCGTCTTCGAAGCAAAGTAGTCTGCTCACCCGCTTGGTGCCGCACCGTTACCAAGCTTAGCAGATGCGTTACCTTTGCTGCTTCCGATGAAGACCTACCTGCGCATTCTGCATTACGCCCGGCCGTTGGCCAATTTTCTGCCGCAATATTTACTGTACACGCTGCTGAACATTTTTTTTGGGCTAGCCAATTTCACGCTCATCATTCCCTTGTTGAGCGTCCTCTTCGACAAGACCGACAAGATTCCTTTGCAGGCACCCGACCACCTGCCTGCCTTTCGCCCTAGCTTCGATTGGGTGAAGGATAGCTTTAATTTTTTCTTCGCCGACGTATTAACTAGCCAGGGCAAGATGGGCGCGCTGGCGTTTGTGTGCGCCGTGGTGGTGGTGTCAGTATTGCTGAGCAACGTATTTCGGTACTTAAGCCTTCGGTTATTAGCTAAAGTGCGCGCCCGCGTCATCCAAAACTTGCGGCACGATTTGTATCAGCGCATTATTGGCTTACCGCTTAGCTTTTTTGGGAGCGAGCGGAAGGGTGATTTGATGTCGCACTTTACATCGGATGTGCAGGAGGTGGAAACGTCGGTAGTGAACACCATGACGGCCGTCATTCGCGAGCCGCTAACTATTATTGCGTACTTCGCCCTGCTGTTTTACATCTCCGTACCGCTCACGCTCTTTACGCTGATATTGCTGCCAATATCAGGTGGGCTGATAGCCGGTATTTCCAAGCGCTTGCGTCGGCAGGCGCAGCAAAGCCAAAGCACCCTCGGCTCCATGCTCTCAGTTATCGACGAAACTTTGGGTGGCGTCCGGGTTATCAAGGCATTCAACGCGCAGGACTACATCAAAGAGAAATTTGCGCAGCAAAACGACCTGTATGCTCGCACTTCCCGCGCCATCGACAACACCCGCGACCTAGCTTCCCCATTTTCCGAGTTTGCGGGAGTCACGGTGGTAGCGGGGCTACTTTATTTCGGGGTTTATTGATTCTAGGCGGGCAGTCGAGTTTGACGGGCGAAACGTTTATCGGCTACGTGATTCTGTTTTCGCAGGTGCTCACGCCGGCCAAGGCGCTGTCATCTTCATTTGGCAACATTCAGCGTGGACTAGTGGCCGGCGAGCGAGTATTGCGCATTATCGACACCGAGCCAACTATTCGCGACAAGCCGAATGCTGAAGTGCTGCCGCCTTTCCAGCACCGAATAGAGCTGCGCAACTTACAATTTGCCTACGGCGATACGCCCGTACTGCAAGACATCAACTTGGTTATCCAGAAAGGTAAAACTGTAGCGCTAGTAGGCCCATCAGGTTCGGGTAAAAGCACGCTGGCGGACTTGCTACCACGTTTCTATGATGCTACCGGCGGTCAAATCCTTATTGATGGTCACGATGTGCGCGACTGCACCATTCATTCGGTGCGTGAGCAAATGGGCATCGTAACGCAGGAGAGCATCCTGTTCAACGACACTATCTACAACAACATTCGCTTCAACACGCAGGCCACCGAAGCTGAGGTGATAGAGGCTGCCCGCATTGCCAATGCCCACGACTTCATCATGGCCACCCCGATGGCTACCAAACCGTCATTGGCGACCGGGCGGACGGCTCTCGGGTGGGCAGCGCCAGCGCCTAAGCATTGCCCGCGCAATTTTGCGCAATCCGCCTATCCTCATTCTCGACGAAGCCACCTCAGCCCTCGATACGGAAAGCGAAAAGCTCGTGCAGGAAGCGCTAACTCGGTTGATGCAACACCGCACCTCGCTGGTAATTGCCCACCGCCTCAGCACAGTGCAGCACGCCGACGAAATCATTGTGCTGCACCAAGGCCGTATTGCAGAACGTGGCACCCACGACGAATTGCTGCGTCAGCCCGGTGGCCTCTACCAGCGCCTAAGCCAACTTCAGGCTACCAACGCCGCGTTGGTGTAGCACAACAGTTTATAGGGCAGTATTGCGTAGGTTTGACGCAAGTATCTTCAACTTTTTATATTCTATGCGCTACATCAAGGTTGCGTTGATTTCCATTGTCGTCCTGTTCTTGGGCATGGTGCTCTGGATGGCGTACTTCTTCTACTTTCGAACTGATGGCAAGGGCCACGTAGTACGCGAAGCCGACTCTCCTGTTGCCGAAGCCAATGGGCAACCCTTACTCGCTCGGGCCGATGCTCTTATGGCGGGTGGCAATTACGCTCCGGCCCGCCTCCTGCTCGACTCATTGCGCGATGCGGACGCCAACCCGAATATGTTTATTGCTACCGAGGCGCTCATGCAGCGCTACGATACCCTCAGAACTCGTCAACGGCAAGACGCCCCGACGGAGTAATACAGTAATTTTCTTTAAGCTTCTCTTGTTCAATATGTCTGCACCTGATTCAAAAACTCCTTGGTATCAGTCGCGCTGGTTTTGGGTGCTTGCGTTGGTGATGCTTGGACTCCGGTTTGGCTATAAGACGTGGCAGCAAAATCAACGACCTAGCTACGAAACGACTCTCGAAAGGCTGGAAGAGCGAAACCAAAAGCTAAAAGAGCAACTACAAGCCTCCGAAGCGGCAAGTGCGGCGCCGGTAGTCGTAGCCGACTCTACCCTACTAACTGACTCCTCAGCTGTATCACGTTAGACTACGAGCACCAGAAATATGGCCGCTTCCACCAACTCTGCGCGCCGCCATGTAGCTACTATCATCGTGCTCTTACTGCTTTTGCAAGCAGGCCGGTGGCTGTGGCGCACGTACCAACATGCGCAGGAAGCACCTCAACAGCAGGCAACTACTGCTTTGCAACAGAAAATAGCTGCCAGCCATGCCTACGACAACGCTCTGCTGAGAGCAAACAAGCTGCTCGACCGACAAGACACAGCAGTTGCCCGCCGCCTACTCGACTCGCTCGAGCAGCTTTCCACCAAGGATTTGTTTCAGATCGAGCTACAAAAACTTAAGACACTCCAACAGCGGCTTGATTCTTTGCAAAGCGCAACTGCTAGCACGCAGCGTTGATTAGGAATCGATTGGAAGTAAATAGCTCGGCAGTAGCAAGGAATTCCAAGTAACGAAAGCCTATATTTAACCCGACTGCTACGTTTTTGCGTACGACGGGCCATTAGATTTTCACTTTAGCATCGTTTTCTTATGCTCGCTTTAAAACGTTTGGTTACCGTTCTCGTCATGGTGTATCTGCTGCTAGTGCTGCTGCTACTGCTAAGTCCTGGTTCGCGGGACGGCTTGATGGCTGTGACAGCCGGCAACGATGCTTCTTCGTTTTACTACGCTATGTTCTTGATCGGTGCAGCGTTGCTAACCTTGCAGCTTATCACCGAAAACTTGGATAGCGTGCTCCTACGGCGAGACGTAGCCTCGCGCGAAGGCAAAATCAACGAACTGAAAGCTCGCTTGTACGACCAGCAGTTAGAGCAACGCAGCACGAGCGCCAATGTAGGTGCCGCCCGCCCTGGCACCACCGTGCACCCCGAAGGATACACCCCGCCTGCCCCTATATCGCCTGCACGTCCCTTCACGTCCGACCGCGACGGTAGTCCACTGGCGTAGCTCGTGTATCTTTGCCTCGTGACCGATGCAACTCCCCTAACCGACCTTATCCGGGCTGAACTTACTGAAGCCCAAACTGTACTTGACCGTTTCGTTGCCGATCCAGCCAATCTTAGGGCTATCGAGCAAGCTGCGCGCCTCATGGCTGACAGCTTGCAGCAGAAAGGCAAGCTCCTGAGCTGCGGCAACGGAGGGAGCCTCTGCGACGCGCAGCACTTCGCCGAAGAACTCAGCGGCCGTTACCGCCACGACCGTCCTGCCCTCGGAGCCATTGCCCTCACCGAAGCGTCGCATATGAGTTGCGTCGCCAACGACTACGGCTACGATTACGTGTTCAGCCGTTACGTGGAGGCCCTTGGCCGGCCCGGCGACGTGCTGCTCGCTATCAGCACCAGCGGTAACTCGCCCAATATTTTACGCGCCGCGGAAGCTGCAAAAGCTACCGGCATGCAAGTAGTTGGCCTTACTGGCAAAGACGGCGGGAAACTAGCCGCCCTATGCGATATAGAAATTCGGGCCCCTCACACCGGTTACGCCGACCGCATTCAGGAAATCCACATCAAAGCTATTCACATTCTCATTATGCTCATTGAGCAGTTGGTTGCTAAGTAAATAATCTCTTCGCTTTAACTAATTCTTAAGCCTCCACTACTGATTTGATCGGCAGTAGTGGAGGCTTTTTCTAATGTTAGCTTTCAACTAGCTGGCATTAAATGGACTTATCAATCTTATTTCAGCAGTATTCTGGCTAAGGATTTGTACTATGGTAGCTCGTGCGTTATTTCCTTTATCTTCGTTGATTTCATTCTATTTTCTCTTATCGATTATATGCTTACGAAGACCTTCGGCTCGGCCGTACAGGGCGTTAATGCTTACACTATTACCATCGAAGTAGTCGTTTCGCAAGGCACCAACTTCTACGTGGTAGGACTACCGGATAATGCTATTAAGGAAAGTCAGCAACGGATTGAAGCTGCACTGAAGTTTCGCGGGTATCGGATGCCCCGTACGAAGGTGGTCGTGAACATGGCCCCGGCCGATATTCGCAAGGAAGGCTCCAGTTATGACCTGCCTATTGCGCTCGGCATCTTGCACGGCTCGCAACAGCTCAATACCGAGCGGCTTCCCGAGTATATCATCATGGGTGAGTTAGCGCTAGACGGGGCTTTACGGCCGATCAAAGGCGTGCTACCCATTGCCATTCAAGCTCGTAAGGAAGGTTTCAAAGGGTTTGTCTTGCCCAAGGCAAATGCACGGGAAGCGGCTATTGTGAATAACCTCGACATTATCCCGGTCGAAACTATGCAGGAGGCTATCGATTTCTTTGAAGGCCGCCTTAACATTGAACCACTCGTGCTGGATACGCGTGACATCTTCCAACACGAAGCCAACCAATATGCGGCCGACTTTGCCGACGTGCAAGGACAGGAAAACATCAAGCGGGCCCTGGAAATAGCGGCGGCTGGTGGCCACAACGTCATAATGATTGGTCCGCCCGGCGCAGGTAAAACCATGTTGGCGAAGCGCTTGCCAACCATTCTACCCGCTCTGACTATGTTGGAAGCGTTGGAAACCACTAAGATTCATTCCGTAGCGGGCAAGCTTGGGACTAATGCTTCCTTATTAGGCACTAGGCCTTTCAGGGCCCCGCACCACACTATTTCGGATGTAGCACTAGTTGGTGGAGGCAGCAATCCGCAGCCCGGTGAAATTTCATTGGCGCACAATGGGGTGCTGTTCCTAGATGAGTTGCCGGAATTCAAGCGTACTGTACTGGAAGTGATGCGGCAGCCACTAGAAGAGCGGCGCGTTTCTATCTCACGGGCCAAAGTCAGCATCGATTTTCCTGCTAACTTCATGCTCATTGCTAGTATGAACCCCTGCCCTTGTGGCTACTACAATCATCCCGAAAAAGAGTGCGTATGCGGCCCCGGCGTCGTGCAGCGCTACCTCAATAAGGTGAGTGGGCCCCTCCTCGATCGTATTGATTTGCACGTAGAGGTAACGCCCGTTACATTCGATCAAATGACGGAAACGCGCAAATCAGAGACGAGTCACGACATCCAGTTGCGCGTGGAGAAGGCTCGAGCATTGCAAGCAACACGCTTTGCGAAGTTTCCTGATATCTTTTCTAATGCCATGATGCCTCCGCAGATGGTGAAAGACATTTGTGAAATTGATGCGGCAGGCCGCACGCTGCTCAAAACAGCCATGGAGCGCCTAGGTCTTTCAGCCCGTGCCTACGACCGAATCTTGAAAGTAGCGCGTACTATTGCCGACTTAGCGGGTACCGAAGAAATACGTATCGAGCATTTGGCTGAGGCAATTCAGTACCGTAGCCTCGACCGCGAGGGTTGGGCTGGTTGATTGCTTGAATGCAAAAGAAGCCCGGAGTAAAGCTGGGTCAACAGCTTTACTCCGGGCTTCTTCTATATTCGACCAACAACAAAAAACCCTCCTTGCAGCTTGCAAGAAGGGTTTTGGTGATCCCGCTGGGATCACACTGCATTTATTATATACACTCCAAAAATACCTTTAACAGAGCTTCAGAGAGCGCTTCGTGTTTTTACTTTACTTTACTTTACTTGGCTTTTACAATATTTACGGTCCCACTTATGGGCCCACTCAAATCTTTACTTACATTTGGTAGCCGGCTTAGAAACGAGCCCGAACTACCCTCTAGATTACCATGGCCTCCACCAAATTAGTTATTCGCAGTGACCGAAAAACCTTCGGCAAAACCACTATATACGTTCAGTACACGCATAAAAGTGCCAAGAAGAAGTTCAGTACTGGCTACAGCATTGCACCTGACTGTTGGAACGGAAAGGCCGGAAAGGCTGCTGGTAGTTCTACAGAAATAGTAGAGTTTAACGCACGGCTCCAGATTATTAAAGGGAGGATTGACAAGATTGTCCAGGATGCCATCTTAGCAGGGGAAGAGCCTTCTTTCGCGCTCGTTGAAGAACGACTGAAAGACCTCTCTACTTCCTCCAGTAAGCTTCCAGAGTTACTTAAGCAGGAGAAACCTAGCAATCAAGACTTCTTAGACCTTTTTGCAGAAAACATTAACATTACTAGTGCCTCGAAATCGCATGGTACGATTAAGCACTACAAGAGCACGCTGAACCATTTAAAAACCTATGCGACGAAACGAAGTATCAAACTGACTTTATCTTATTTAGACACTAACTTTTACCATGACTTTGTCCGGTTTCTGACCAAAGAGTTGGAAATGACGAATGGCACAGTCAATAACCAGCTTAAGCGGGTTAAAGTAGTGATGAGTTATGCGCTGGACAAAGGATTGACTGACAATATTGCTTTCCGCAAGTTCAAGCTCCTGAAGCATACAGAAGCCGATGTTATTTACTTAACCCAAAGCGAGTTGCAATTGCTCTTCGAAGCAGACTTGTCAGCGGAGCCTCGCATGGCCAAGGTGCGTGACTTATTTGTCTTAGGCTGTACCACTGGGCTAAGGCATTCGGATTTTAGCACCATTCGCCCAGAGAATATAGAGAATGATCAGTTGGTGCTGCGCACAGTAAAAACGGGAGACTGGCTTAGATTAGACCTTAACCAATACTCGCGAACCATCCTACAGCGCTATCCTGATGGGCTACCGAAGCTCTCCCAGCAGAAGTTTAATGAATATGTGAAAGAACTTGGACAGCATTGTGGTATTGACAGATCAACTCTTGTAGTGCATTATCAAGGCACTAAACGAATTATGGAGCGCGTACCAAAGTACAGTCTCTTATCCTCTCATACTGCCCGGCGCACCTTTGTGACTCAGAGCCTAGAACGCGGGATGCCTATAGAAGTACTTCAGAAATTTACCACTCATAAAGACCTCAAGACGCTAATGCGCTACGCCAAGGTGGCTGATGCACAGAAGAAGGTGCAGATGGAAAAAGCGTGGGGGTGAAATACTCGTTTTTCACTCAGGTTCATCACCGTAAACCTACTTAAAAATACTTTGAATGTTTATTTCTGAATGAGCGGGTACCTGCTAATAGCTAACAGCACTTCTGGGGTGCTTGGGTGAATCTTAATCAAGGCTAATGTGATGAGCCTATTAATAAACAGGAACAGGTATTAGCTTTTACTACAAATTGAATTCGCTGCTGTAAGCTTGGTGAAAGCAAGTATTTCATTAATTCTATTTCAAATCCGCTAAAGTTTTTTCTAAATATTCTACGTAAACTATTTACTAATATGGGAGCAAGTTTAAATGATACTAATTAATTAGATTGACTCGGTCTTAATAAATATAATTTTTTAAAATCAACAGAAAAAAGCAACTCGTTACCCTTTAAATACAACTCACTACTAATATCATTTTTTAATTTAAAAGCATTAGTACATCCCGTTATTAAAGAATATCTAAATATTAAGTGCAATTCTTTTCTATCTTGCATTTCATCTGCGAAGAAAAATATCTGATCATTATTCAGCACGGGTGAGCTCGTCTCTCTGCCAAAAGTTGCATATCGCCACATAAATTCTCCTGTATTCACATTAAAGGCAGTAAGCCCTTTTTTATCTGTAGTAATCAGAAGTGAATTATAAATAACCAATTTGGGCCTATATAATCTTTCGCTATTTGGATTTGTTATTTTCCAATTGATAGCCCCTGTCTTAATACTTATGGAAACTATACCTTTTTTTGATTCAACTAAAGGAGCTCCATATAAAAATATAATATTATCATTATAGTTGACAATCTCACTCGATACGTTAATTGTTCCTAAATCATACCGTGACAAGACCTTTCCATCACTTATGCTTATTTGGTAAATAACATTAGGGCCAACTGGCTTTGATACAAATAAAATATCCGATTTCCTTGAGCTTACAATAATTATTACATCGCCTCTTGCTACCATTTCACTTCTATGCATCTCTCCATCACCAAGTATACTTTTCCACAGTATATGTCCGTTTCTATAATCTAAACCAATAATAGAATCTGCAGATGCCCATACAACTATATTATTAGAGATAATCAAGGGATGAACTGTGTTACTTGGGTAGGGCACAGGAGTTGACCATATTATCGCACGAGTTTTTTTAGAAAAAGCTACGATACTATATTCAAACGTAGTAACATCTTTAATTACAGTTATAACCTGCTCTTTGTAAATCTTGATATTTTCAACTCTTTTATTAACATTATTATCATTTTTTATACTATTGCTTTTCACAAAATAGTAGTTCTTTATTTTATTATTACTACTACCTATATTGACTTCAAACATCTTGCCATTACGAGTACCTAACAATAGTATTTCGCTATCATGTTCTATTTCGTCAATAGTATCTGAAATACTCAAGGAATAGTTATTCCAATTTTCAATTTGCACAGCAGCAAAAGGTTGATAATCACTTCCTACTGAGCATGGTTGAATTTTAGACGTTTTATTATCAACTTGAATTCCGGAATTCACCACAGAAGGGCTCTTTAAACCAACAAGGTTTTGTGTACCCCCAAAAACAGAAAAGCCCGCCCAGTAATAAGGATGGTTAAAACTAGAATTGTTCTTCATTTCAATCTGAGCAAGCCGCAGTGCTTTCGCAACTCCTTCACCTTTTCGTAAATAAGTGTAAAAAGAGTTCATTAACAACGTTGTTGCACTATCACTAACTTGCCAAAGACTAACAACAATATTTTTAGCACCTGCTATAAACAAAGCCCTCTTAAGCCCATATACCCCCTCTCCATTAGTTAACGTTCCTAGTCCAGTTTCACAAGCTGATAAAGTCACCAATTCTGTTCCACGCAAATCTATTGTTGCTAATTCAGCAGCAGTTAAATAACCATCATTACCTATTTTATAGCTATCATTCGCTCCAGCTAAAACTAATCCACTTTTGTACATAGGGTTATCCCATTCGCGTTTCTTTAACCGAAGGTCATCGTAATCATGAATAAGCTTTTCGTTGTTGTCATTTACTGGTATAGGTGATATATAACCATGGGTAGCTATATGCAAAAAGGCAGGGTTGGCAATTTTTTTTATTTGGCTCTCATTAGCATCTTGCTTTGTATACAGAATTGCAGAAGGCACAATTTTTTTTATAGAATTAGCTTCTGCACTAGTATGAATTAAATTAGTCCAATTTAAACTATCCTCTCTGACTGTCTTAGGAGAAATAGTAAATGATGGATTAGCCACAATAACAGGCTCTGTTGTCTTAATATTTACACCCGTTTTTTTAATTATATTAGCTAATTCACGACTGTTTTCTAAGTAAGATATAGTATAATTATCAATAAGAAAGCGATTATTATTATCAATCAATGACGCAAAAGGTATAGTATTTATTAATCCATCAGGGGAGATAAACAAATGCTGCATGGATGAAACATTAGGCATTAAAGGTGCAATAACTTTTTGATACACAGTTCGACCTAAGGAATCAACACTAGAGTTGTCAGGGTCTTTCAAAGCGGATCGCCAAGCGATTATCAGTGAATCGATGGAAGCAACTGAGCCCAAAGAATAGCTAGTGATTGCACCTGATTTATTCATAAAAAAGCCTTCATAGCGTGGCTCACCCCACACCTGCGTTAGCCCTTTAGCATCTAAATTATATGGCTTATACAATACAAACTCTAAAACACCTGAATTTGGCGGTAACCACCTCCTCACTGAATCAAGTGTAATTGTAGTTTTAGTGGAACGTTTATGCGCAATTGCAGCACTTAAATTTTCCTCAAGAATGTGTCCTAACTGCCATTTACGAATTGCTTTTCTGCTGGGATTATTATTCCCAGATGCAAAAATATGACTCAGTTCTGACACATAATAGTTCACACTATCTAAGAGCACCCTCTCATGCGGAGCTGCAAATTGCCGAACCGAATATTGTTCACTACTAATTCTCTCAAGCAAAATACCTTTGCGTTGAATCACAGCAGTAAAAGCTAATTTTTTAACCTCCTCCTGATCAATTGCATGTTTTGTATAAAAAGACATGATTAAGTTTAATTGATCTTCTATTCTAAATGGAAGGCTTGACAGAAAATATCTCAATTTACTTTCAGTTAAACCACCAGGTTCAGATGCATATTTAGTACTATTAAACGTTACAGAGTCTATAACATGATTACTAACTTGCAAGATATTCTTAAGCTTATTATATGCCTGTTTATTATCATTCAACCCCATACAAGCAATTACTAATCCTTGTTCTGCCTCTACTGCGTACGCACTTAGCTTTTTAGATAATGATTTGTATTGTTTACTAAAATTCAGTATCGACTCATTAAAATTGTTTACAGCTGCTTTATAATCACGATTTAATAAATCTATTTCACCTAGGCGTTTATGGTGAAGGCTTAAATCATAAAATGGGGTTTGGTAATTTTTAGCGTCCGATAATCTTGTATTTTCTAAAGTTAATACTTTTTTTGCACATATTGCAGCTTCACTAGTTCTGCCTTCTTTAATGTAAATTTGCAATAATTCATATAATATTAATTCCTCCAAAAATATTTGATCTGAATCTTTATCTTTAATATTATCAAGACTATTCAATGCTTCTTTAAACAGAATCTCTGCTCTTTCATATTGGCTAATACTCCCATAAAAATCTCCTACATTAAACAAAATTTCTACTGATATGTAATCATAATTATTTATTTTTTTATTATTATTTAATGAATGAAGCAAATTACTATAAAGCGCTTCCGCTTTAGAAATATCTCCAATCTCCTCATAGCATGATCCTAAATTAACTATGAATTTCAATAAGTTATTTAAATCGTCACCTACTACTTTATGTGCCAACTTCAGTGCATCCTCTGCGTGTATAACAGCACTTTCATAATCACCTGCTAAGTAATTACTTTGAGAAACCTCAAGTACCTCATTTGGTTTGGCTAAGGGGCCATCGAATACAGTATCCAATGGCCCGGTGGTCCGAAATCGAGGCTATCGGTTTGGCCATTGCATTTCCCTGTTACTAAAATGCAAATTATGCAGGCTACTAAAATTTGAATACAAGTACCCATAGCTACTACATTAAGGTATAGCACAATTGGCAGCAGATGCAAATGTCAAGTTATAATTACTTAGGAGTTTGATCTTGTGAAGATTGAGACCCAAACGAGAAAATTCCGTGAATAATAATCAGAGCGATACCAAATAAAAAAAATAAAATCTGTAACGCAGCAGGGAATCGAGCATTAAAACCGATACTAAGAGGGCGATTCACATAATTGCCCTCTAACGGCTGCGCTAAAGTCCCTGTTAAGGCCATCAAGCTCCAAATGCCACAGACAATAGAAATAAGTAGTAAAATCCAAGCTGCTATGATATACCGAATTGCTCGTCTTGAACCAGAAGCAAAAACATCTTTGTTAAACGTTATCGTTAGTGCTAGGATCCCAGTACTTAACGATATAATTTGCTTAGCTAAGTCATTTGCATATGAGAAAGCCAATTGTAATTGCGGATCCAAAATATCGTTCATCAGCAAAAAGGATATAATGGACAAATTTTCTTTTTTGTCCTATCAAATGAGGCTTTGCGGATCTTTACATTACCACGAGTCGGCTCTCCTTGCAGAATGAGCTCATCAATAAACCTCCCTAAATGTTTTTTAGCTTCCTCAACTTTTTTATCACTGGCATTATCCTTATCTAGCTGCTCAACCCCCTGTTTAATATATTGCTTTAGATAAACTTCATTTGAACCCAATTCGGCTCTGGCTTTATTTAATTTGTTAGTAGCGTAAGTAGTAAAAACTTTATTAAGACTATCAGAATCTGTTTTATGATTCTTCATAAATATTGTTCTAGAAAAAGAATGTGTTCCCTCTGTAGAAATAATAGAAGGGAACCACATATATAATAGCAAGAAATAGAAACTAGATAGCATAAGAGATTACGAATTCAAAAAATCGTTTACGTAAAACTTTTCAAAGCCAATAGCACATAGCCAGTTCATTAACTGAGGTATGCTAGAAAGGAGCTTGTTGTTTCACTTGCATGATGTTTAATTTAATAATTTTATAAATACACTCCTAATTTTTAATACTATTTTCATAGACAGCAGCTTCGTTAAAACTCAGGTTGTACATAAATGGGCCTTAACTATGCCATTAACGGGGAGGAGCTAGACCCACATGACCTCCTATCCTCTCATACACGCCGGCGCACCTTTGTGACTCAGAGCCTAGAACGCGGGATGCCTATAGAAGTACTTCAGAAATTTACCACTCATAAAGACCTCAAGACGCTAATGCGCTACGCCAAGGTGGCTGATGCACAGAAGAAGGTGCAGATGGAAAAAGCGTGGGGGTGAGAAGCCCATAATGTAGCGGTTCGACTCCGGCTCTGGGTACTTAGTAAGCGCAAATAGCGTTGAAAGCCGAAAAAGGGGCCTTTCCAAGCAATTGGAGAGGCCGCTTTTTCGGCTTTTGGCATATGGGCGCTTAGCAACTGCTTAGCAACAATTCACTGATGCATTATTCAGCCGCTATCAAGCTTCGTCGCCCCGCTCGCCAAGATGGCACCTGTCAAATCCTGCTTCAAGTGGTGATTCGCCGCAAGCCGCACCCACTGGGCCTCGGCATCGCTTGGTGGCCCGAACTATTTGACGAGAAAAAAGGCCTGTGTTTAACCTTTCAACCTAAGAAGGGCCGCCTTCCAGGCTATGAGCAGGTGCTGAGTACGGCCATTGCGTGGGCTGGTGGCACCATCGAGTACCTGGAAGAGAAGGCGAAGGATACCAACCTGATTATTGGTAAGGCTAGGAGCAAAGCCAACGACGTGTTTGTCAACCTCCGGCTGACGGAGCAGCCCGTTACCAGTGAGACCTTCCTACTGGACTATAATACCGAAGCGAGCAAAAAGGACTTTGTGGCTTATATGGAAGCGAAAATCTCAGAACGCTTTCGCAAAGGCAAAGGTCATCGGGAAGGCATTACTGACATTACTCGGAAGAACCACACCAGCACACTCAACTGCCTGCGGAAATTTCGGACAAGCATCCCCTTTTATAGTATTAACGCCAAACTGGTAGATGACTTTCACGCCTACCTACTCAAGCACTTGAAGGGAATAAATACGCGCTGGGGGCGGCACAAGGACATCAAAGCGTACCTAGCACTAGCACGCAAGGATCGAGTTCGCTTCGAAGACCCCTATGTGCATTTTAAGAACAAGTCGGTAGAGGGTAATTGGAAACCATTGAAACCAGCCGAGCTGCACAAGCTGAAGGTGTACTACACACAACTGCCTGTAGGCTCAGCCCGCCGTCGCATCTTGCAACGCTTCCTCTTCAGCTGCTGCTCCAGCCTCCGCCTAGGCGATTTGAAAAACCTGCACGCGGCCAAGCTCCAAGGATAAGAGCTCACTTTCCAAATTCAGAAAACCTACGACAAGAAATTAAAGGAGATGATGCTGCCTCTTACCAAGGAAGCAATAAGCTATCTCGAGGACTCGCGCTTGGAGGAAGGCTGCGTAGGCTTTCACTCCTATGCCGATCAGTATTCTAACCGCACTCTGAAAGCTATAGCCAAAGAGTTAGAAATTGAAACGGATCTGCACCACCACATTGGCCGCGAAACATTCGCTACTGAGTTTATTAGGCGGGGTGGTAAGATTGAGGTGCTTCAGACGCTACTGGATCATGGGAAGATCAGCACTACTCTGAAGTACGTGCACGTGGACGACGACATGAAGTGCGAGGCCATTCGTATGCTTGATGATCAGAATGAAGTCAGAATGGCGGTCGTAGCTTAATAAAAATCACGTTCCCACCCGGAAACATCTACTTGTTGTTTAGTTACTGTATACCCATATTTATATGAAATGGAGGCAGATTTGGGGCAGGATAGGAGCCTTAATTAACGACTTTTATATCAGGCTTATTCAGTTTTAACCATCTCCCTCACTAGGTACTTGTGCAGCGTACCTACTGGCACACGCGTAGCAGCACTGATCTTGCGCAGGCTCAGACCCTCGCCCTGCAGCCGGCGTATTTCCGCCACGAGTTCCGGCGCCAGTGCCCGGCGGCCGTGCACGTACTCCTCCCCTTTCGCGGCTGCCTGACTCTTCTTCCGGGCCAAGCCGTTCTTCACATTTTCACTTAGCCGCTCGCTGTAATAGCCGGCAGCCCAGCTGAGCACGGCTTTCATAAAATCCTTCATTGGCCCGGCGGTATTTAGCATGGGTTCCGAGTAGCTCCAGAAGCTCACACCGCACTGCTCCAGTAACGACGTGTGCTCGAATACCTTCTCAATCCCTTCTCTGCTAAAGCGGCTTAAGTCCCACACGCGTACGAGGTCAAATCGGCGCTTGCTGGCGTCGGCTAGCATCATCTGAAAAGCTTTCCGACTACTCTTGCGGCCCGAGTCCTTATCAAGGTATTCTTTATACACCACATCGCCCGCCCGCTCGGCTTCCCGCCGCAGGATGATCAACTGGTTTTCCGGATCCTGATCCTTGTCGGCCGTCGACATACGGGCATAAAGTGCTACTCGCATTCAATCATACTTTTAGAGAAGTCATTATTATCTTATAAAAAACATCTAAAAATTGTAGCTCACTTGCCCCTACTGCACTATTATGACCAATAAGTAACCGCACTTCGTAGAGTTGCTTCATCATATTGGTAAACCAATGTTCGTCTCTACCTGGAAAGTACCTTGTAAACACACTCCAATTTGCTCGTACTATGTCAGCTAATTCTATAAAGTCACAGTAATAGACATCCGATGATCCTCTAACTGGCAAATACTTACGAATAGTCTCGGAGCTTTTACGATCATCTATTTTTCTCTGTACGCCCTTAGGAACGTTAACTGTTTCTGTCATCCCTACATGAATCATAAATTCTCTTATCGAATTTTCTATACAAAAAAGATAAACAAAGCAATCTGCGCCCTGCTTGCCCTTCTCCTGAATGTCTAGCGGGAGAATAACTAGTTTTGACAGGTCTGTAACTGCTAAAACTTGCTGAAATGGGTCAGGCTTTACAGCCTCGGCACCTAGAAGCAGCCCAATTGCACTACGAATGTGCTCTCTCCTGGTAGCATAATTGCCCAATGTCTGTATGTCACTGCGGACTTCCTTCAGATTGGTACAATTACGAACAAACGCTGGTAATTTGTCTTGGAATTCTACTCTCGCTAAAAGCGCTTTTCGAATACTGACAAATTCTTTTTCATCCTCTTCTGTTGGTCTACCATCAGTAGCGGCTGAAGTAGCGAGGTGTTTAAGGCGCTCCAGTGTGTCTTGATCAACTGTCATTTTATAAACTACAAATACGAAGGTCGAATATAGGTGTTCGAATTACCTATTGAAAAACACCCCCAAAAACCAGCGTTTTTGGGGGTGTTAGCATGGGTGCAAAAAGTGTTCGAAAAAGAACTCTTTTCCGAACACCTGATCTTGTTGTATGAAAGAGCTGGCTAGATTGGATGGCCATTAACATACTTCTCTATCGTCTGATTAATAAATTGCGTAACAGCAAAGCCATAAAGTGGTGTATTCGCGATGGAATAGATTAAGCTTTCTACAAAGGAAATTATGTTTCTCAAATGCAAACATCCCTTATTAGGGCGGTGGGACCGGGTGCGCCATGTACACGAACCTGGAAACCGCTGTAATTATGCTACTTACTTGGTTTCACGAAAAGCCCATACTTGAACTCGTGGCCGCAGTGCAAGCAGTGGAACCGGTTGCCCCGGGCCTCGTCGGGGTTCCCAAGGCTCTTGACCTCGAAAACCAGATTTCTCCACCCAGCTGGCAATCTCACACGGGACTCATTCGTGTACCGCCAGCTTCCGGCGAAGGCGCTAGTCTTTGCTGGAAGCTGGCGGGGCATTCTTCTCCTGCGCGTTGTCAAGTGCCTGAGGAACCAAATCTTTGCGCGTCCAGAGCAGGCGAATGAATTCATCGCTCACCGAGTGGTCGTTGGTGTTTACGGCGTACCGGATAATTTCTTCTCTAAGGCGTCCGGCATCTTCGGGGCGGAGCAGCGTGGCCAACAAAAAGTACACGCCCCGGAACCGGGGGTCGTGTAGGTGTTGGGTCTGCCGTTCCTGGTTGGCCAGAAAGGTTTGCACAATGAAGAACTCCCGAATCTTATCGTGCCGAAAATACCATTCTTCCTTTTCTTCCCCGTTGATTTCGTAGGTGCGACTAAACACCATTTTATGTCTGGCCATGCACTGGGCCTCGTCGTGGAATTCATCGAATGGCAGGTTCAATTGATCGGTCAACCGCATCTGATAAACGCATTGTGAGAAAGATGCCAGCGGAAAGCCCGCCGGCTTGTGCGGATGCGTTTGCCGGTAATCCCTTTCCATTAATGCGTAATACTCCTGCTGCAAGCCCAATAGGTTGGGTTTTTCGCGGTTAAACAACAGCTGCGCCACAATGGTCAGATCCATGGGATTGGACAGGACCTTAGCGTTGCCACTCCGTTCGTCTTCCGGCAAGGTCGTTCGCAGCGATTCTTCCACGAATTGCTGGCACTGCTTTTCGTATTCCGCCCGCCGCGCATCCGAATCGTCGGCAGCTAAGACGGCGTAGCGCTTGATCAGCAACGCGTGGATGTTTTCTGGTTTGAGCGGCTGCAGGTCAAATTCCTGGGCTTCCTGCGGTACCGTCCATTCGATGGGTTGCGTGGTCAGGATGCAGTTAGTGCGGGAAAACAGGGTAATGAAATTGGTAATTTTCACCCGCGTTTCCGGCCCCACTTCGTTGATGCCGTCAATGTACACATCCATTGCCCGGTTATGGAGCAGGCTGCGCAGAAAATCCGCGTCCTCCGCCAAGCCAAACAGTTTGCGCTGAATGGCTTCCACTACGCCCTCGGCGCATTGAGCGGCGGCCAGAAACACGGTAGTGTTCTTACTCCGTTTGGCCAGGTAGCGCAAGAACATTGTCTTTCCCAGGCCCGACTCTCCCCGCAACACTACTTGTCCCCGCGGGACCGACAAAGCGGCAAGCAACGGGCGAGTCTCAGCCGAATTTTTTGGCCGAACTTCCGATTCGATGAAGTAGCCCTCTTCCTGAAAAGAATCGAGCCGGGCCTCCGCCAACAAGGAATCGCGGATGGTCTTGGGCTCAAACAGCTTGCGCCGCAGGAACGGGATGCTGGTGAGGGCTGGTTGCACGTACCCCCAACCGCCAATTTTGCGCACCCACGGATTCCAGAAAAAAAGTGACTGAACCCAAGTGTTCTTGGGTATGCGTAAATCAGGCTAACCCAGAATGCCAGGTGAACCAGCAGTACCAGCAACCCGTTTTTCAGCCATTCTCTCAGTTTATCCTGCTTGCGGATTTCATCGATTTTATTCGCTACCGTATCTAGGTGCTCCGACTTGGCAAGCCGAAGATTTTTCTGATGAGTTTCCAGAATGTCCAGCAAAGCTGCCCCATCGCTCGGATCAAGGTATTTAGTGACTAACTCTATTTGGGAAGCCAACTCCTCTCGCATATCGGGGTGGGGCGCAGTCACTAGCCACGCTTTGGCAAAGACTTCCAGCGTTGTTTTTCGCTGTTGAGCGCTGAGTTGCTTAGGTAGCGGCCAATTTTTTCCTGGTTTGCCAATCCACCGGAGCAGGGTTTCCACTTCCGCATCGCCTCCACCCGAATAATGCGCTCTGAAACGTGCTAGATCGACGACCTTAGAATCACCGTAAATGTTGAATAAATGACAGGATATGATTTGAACGGGTAGTTTTTGTTGCCGTAAAGTTGTAGCTGCAACCTCTCGAACAGAAATATCCTCACTTTCCAGCAGAGCAACTAAGCGTTGAAGCACCGCTTGGGGCAGGTTGGGTTGCCTGCCCAGGGCACCAGCCGCTCTCAATCGAACAAGACTATCCTCGCTTTCTAGCAAGGCAACTAAGCGTTGAAGCACCGCTTGGGGCAGGTTGGGTTGCCTGCCCA
Source organism: Hymenobacter volaticus (assembly GCF_022921055.1). Taxonomy (GTDB): domain Bacteria; phylum Bacteroidota; class Bacteroidia; order Cytophagales; family Hymenobacteraceae; genus Hymenobacter; species Hymenobacter volaticus. The sequence goes on along the minus strand of NZ_CP095061.1, from coordinate 554,438 downwards.
AAGCCACAATTGCTTCCAACTGAATAGAAATATTCTCACTTTCCAGCAGGGCAGCTAGCCGTTGAAGCACCGCTTGGGGCAGGTTGGGCTGCCTGCCCAAAGCTTCAACTGCCGCGAATGGAACAAGGATATCCTCGCTTTCCAGCAGAGCAACTAAGCGTTGAATTACCGCTTGGGACAGGTTGGGTTTCCAGCCCAAAACTTTAGCCGCTGCGTATTGAACATGACTATCCTCGCTTTCCAGCAAGGCAACTAGGTGTTGAATTACTGCTTGGGGCAGGTTGGGTTGCCTGCTCAATGCTTCAATTGCTGCATATTGATCAGAACGATCCTCGCTTTCCAGCAAGGCATCCAGCCGTTGAAGCACCGCTTGGGGCAGGTTGGGTTGCCCGCCCAAAGCTTTACCCACCTCCTCTCGAAAAGAAAAATCCTCGCTTTCCAGCAAGGCAACTAGGTGTTGAATTACCGCTTGGGGCAGGTTGGGTTGCCCGCCCAAAGCTTCAAGCGCTGTGAATCGAAGAGAACGATCCTCGCTTTCCAGCAAGGCATCCAGACGTTGAATTACTGCTTGGGACAGGTTGGGTTGCCTGCTCAATGCTTCAATTGCTGCGTATTGAACAGAACGATCCTCGCTTTCCAGCAAGGCAACTAGGCGTTGAATTACCGCTTGGGACAGGTTGGGTTGCCCGCTCAATGCTTCAATTGCTCTCATCTGAACAGCAAGACCTTGTCTCTCCAGCAGGGCAACTAGGCGTTGAAGTACCGCTTGGGGCAGGTTGGGTTGCCCGCTCAAAACTTTAACCGCTGCGTATTGAACAGAACGATCCTCGCTTTCCAGCAAAACAACTAGGCGTTGAAGCACCGCTTGGGGCAGATTGGGTTGCCTGCCCAAAGCTTCAACCCCTGTTTTTTGCAAGTAATAGTCCTTAGACTGAATCCAGGAAATCAATAACGAAGTCTTGTTGACTAGGATAAAATCTTTTTCCCACTCGACTAACTGATCGATGGCTATTGATTGCACTCTAGGAATGGAATCATTGAGGGCGGCCAGCGTACCGCGTACCTGCCAGTCTTGCGGAACGGGTTTGGGGGTTTGGGCCAACAGGTAAACCGGCAGCAGTAGCGCCCCAATGCCAAGCATTGGCTGACCAACGCCGCGAAATACAGATGACCACATCTCCGCAGAAAACTTATGCCATTGGTAAAAGCGTGAGGCATTTCGAAGCCAATTGATATTACACCTAACCTAATATATGTATATTATTAGTTAAAATATAATACAGCAGTGAGTTGCGTTATTAACTGCTTACCCGTGTTAACAGAAAGGAAGACAGGCTCTTTGCCAGCACCTTTCGTAGCTACGGCTAAACGAGTAGCCCTACAAGCTCTCCCTATTTCCCTATGCCGGTTGCGTTGAGCCGATACGTCGTGTTACAGGCAGGCTACAGTCAGTATCAGAGGCGGGGCAGTGAGGTGGGGCATAGGACGAGCCCCTTCACCTACCCGGCCGCTACGGGCCCGATCACGGTGCAGGAGGCGAAGCGGCGCACTGGTTTACCGCCGACGTTGTGTATCGCCAGCGCCTGCTCAAGCCCCTGTCTTTCCAGACGGAACTGAAGTATGTGCGCCAGGGTGGCCAGTTCACGGCGACCTGCGTGCCCGGGTTTAGGCGCTAGCGATACGGATTACACGATGGACCACATGCAGATTCCCGCCCTGCTCAACCTGCAAGCCTTCGGGGTTGGTCCCTTCATGCTGCACCTGGAAGGGGCCTGGCCCTCAACGTCCTTGCCAAGACTATGCGGTTTGAGGCCTCAAAAGTTTATACGGCCAATGCCTTTACCAGCTCGCGGATGCTGGTGGCCACGGTGGTGGGGGCCGAGCTAGCCTGGCATCATCGCCAGGGGCTGTATCTGCTGAGGCTGCGCTACACGAACAATTTAGCGCCCTATCATCAGCGGCACTATGCTAATACGGACACCGATCATCTGCGCAGCGCCTGATTCTGTGTCACCACCGGTCGGATCTTGGGTCGTTAGTAACCCTCGGGTGGTGGCTCCCTAGGGTAGAGCACCGTTTCTCCGACGTGTAGCCGTAAGCGAGGGGGACAAGCCCGTTTCTGCCGCCCGGCCTTGCCCAGGGACCGGCCCTGAGCCTGCTGTCTTAGTAGGCCGCCGATGACCAGACGAACTAGGGAAAGCCAGCCGGCGTGATGCCTCAATATGTCATAGCTTTTTGAGCCTACACCCTTCCCCTACTCTCAGTCCAACATTATATTCAAAATCAAGGACCAGAAAGTAGGTCCAGAAAGAAATTAGGGGTTATCTTTATGACCCTAGCTTTCTGACCTATGAATAAAACCTTTGGCTATGCCCGTGTCTCGACTGTCGACCAGAATCTAGATACGCAACTCGATATTCTAACGAAGGCAGGATGTGATCAAATCTTCCAGGATAAGATCACTGGTATGAGCTTGCAGAGGCCTGCATTGGATGAGATGTTGAGCTTGCTACGGGAAGGCGATACGGTGTTAGTAGCGCGCTTCTTCCGTCTAGGCCGTAGTCGCGACCATGTCATTCACTTGGTTAATTCCTTTCACCAGCGCGGCATCCACTTCAAGGCGCTTGACCTAGGCATTGATACAACCACACCGGCGGGCAAGTTCATGCTTTCCATCTTCGCCTCGTTGGCTGAATATGACCGCGAGAGCATTTTGGAGAAAACTAGAGCAGGACAGCAATTAGCCGCTGCGCAGGGCAAGCACATCGGTCGGCCCAAGGGAGTCGATGCCGATAACTTGGCTAAGGTGAAGAAAGCACTAGAAAAAGGCTTGTCTGTAGCCGAAACCGTGAAACTGACGGGCATTAGTCTCTCAAGCGTCAAACGCTATCGCAAACAATTACAGGCATCGTTAAGCGAATAGGAACGCTAGTCAAAAGGGATAGCATCTATTTATCCCTGCTCCTGTTCGTACTGAGACAGTTTCGTAGCTATCTCAAACAAAGCTTGAAGAACAGAGAGCTATATAGACGCGTTACACACGTGTTACCATGGCTGTGAAGGTGTTACTGAGCCGTTACCCTAGTCGTTTCAGTAACACCTCCACGGTTGCTAGGTGAGAAGGCGTTCCCGCAGTTGCTTACGCCACTTGCCTTTCAGATCATAGTGCGCGGTCCGGCCAGACAGCCAACTGGCTTTTGCCTCCTGTTGCGCTTCCTGAACGATAAGCAACGCATCCCACAAATCATTTAGCCGGAGTCGAGCCACATGGTCTGGCTGGCTCAAGTAGGGATGGTCTTTGTAGTCTTCCCGCGCATCAATCAAGCAATCGGCAATTGCCTGTAACATATTGCTATCCAGACGCTGGCCCTCACAGTGCAAGAAGGGTTCAATAGCCTTCACATATACCTCATGGATCTCCCGTGCTAACGCTGCATCAGCCTGCTGCTGACGGGCTAATTCGGCCGCGGTGTCTTGTTCATTAGAACGTGTAATGGCAGCTCGAATCAGTGCAGTTATGTCGGCTTGTTTGCCTGCTGAAGCCGGGTCAGCTATACTACCTTGGTTATCTGAACGGATTATTGGTTGCAGCCAGGGTAAATCCGGTTCCCAGGCAGGTTCGGGAGCTGGCAGCAAGCGGCCATCATCCTGCTCCTCTTCGTGTTCTTCTTCCGACAAGTAGCCCTGCCGGTGCGCACTTACGCGGCACCGACCACTACAAAATTGCTTATCGCTCCGTCCAACAAAGTAAGTACCACAGATGGGGCACTGTTTATCAAGCATATACATGGGTACTGAGATTTATATGGTGAAAAAACAAACACTGCGTAGCGCTTTTGCAGAAGATGCGCCATTCTTCTCGTGCCAGCCATGCCAGGCCGTATTGGTATCGTTTACCCCTTTTCTGCGGCCCTGCTGGTCACGTGACAGCGCATGCTGGATCACAGACCAAATTGGTCTTAATGGGTCCAATACATGCTGTGGCATGGGTGGCACTAGAAGAAGTTGTCACCTTTAGTAAGGAGTGGGTCGATTAAGCGTCGGTCCCTCCCATTCGGGTTTTAGCAGTACTTGCACATTATACCCCCTACTCGCTTGTCCCCGCAACGCGCCGAAGTTTGCGCTCGATTCCAAGCCGCTTTAACGCTTCCCCTAAGGGCTTGTCGCGCAGATTGCGGCAGGTCGTGTGGACTTGCAGATGGTTCTTGATCTGCGCCAGGGTCATGAAAGTGTCACCGGGTATGAAGTGCGCCACAACCAAATCGTATTCGGGTGTGTCGTGCTGGAACTGCCGGTTGCGCTCATGTACCGCCTCTAGTTCATCTTCGCCGAACCAGTACTGAAAATCAGCTTTCCAGAGCTGGTAGGCTTCGCGCCAGACAGCATTGATGTCTACCTGTCGAGCTGCAGCAATATCTATGGCTTCTACCTCAAAAGGCAGAAAGCGCCGCGAGCCGGTGGGATCGGTTAGAAAGTCGGTCCCGTTCACACTCCCCATAAACGAAGCACGACGGGGCAACTCCGCAATCAGTCGGGCGTAAGGCCGACGTACCTTCACGGAGGGCTGAGTAATGAGTGTCTTAAGCGAGTTCTCATCCTGCTTGTTGAGCGTCCGGAGCTGGTCATCAATGTTGAGAAACAGGTATTCCGACAGCAACAGTTGCGTGTCCTTACTTTCTACGTGGATTTTGCCAGTGAACAGATACTGCTTGGCTAGAGCCGGCGGGCATAGTAATTCCAGCCACGTGGTCTTGTATTGGCCCTGCCCCCAGTAAGCACTAGGCAGGTATGGTTCTGGCACCCGGTGGGCGTCAGGACATTGGCCACAGTCGCCACCAGCCACTTAATTAGGAACAGCTCAAATATGCTAGTATCGGCTACAGTAACAGTAGCCGCGAGCTCGGCAATAGCATTGGTGGCCGGGGCTGTGCCTAAACCCTCAAAATATTCCCGCAAGGGGTCTACCCGAGGCGTAAAGTCGGAGGACAGGAGTCGGTAGAGCCGGTCGGGGGCCATCGGACTGTGCAGGTGGGTCAGTTCCCGGCTAATACTGTTAAGACGGTAATCGTCCAGCAGTTGGAAGGGAGCAGTGCTGCCCGCCGGGCGCCACTCCACCGATTCCTTGACCAGGTTAAAGCGCATCTGGTGGCGCGCATTCACATTTACTTCCACCGCCCTCAACTTCTCATCGCCTTCCACTAGGTTGACCGGGGATGATACGGAGGTAGTTGGTATCTGCTTCATTACAGCAGATCGTCTAAGGGTACCTCAAAACCCAACAGGCCATACTTAGAAAAGTCCCTCTTGTGGATTCCCTCTTGGTGCAGGCACAGGATGACCCCATCCAGTTTCACGCCTCGCTGGAGCAGTTCAACCAGATAATTTTCGACTATTAGCCAGAAACCAGCCTGCTGCTGGGCGGCTTCCTGAGCACTGTCGGGTACGAGGGATAGGAGCTGTTCAACTAGCAGAGCGATGGAGTGTACGTCTTCGCGCAGCACCTGCAACTGCTGCAGGGAGCGAGCAGAACGAGGAGTGGTAGGTGTTTCGCCTGCCCACTCATCTACTAGTTTCAACAGTTGGAAGGCCATCATTCGAAGAGTTGTCAGCCGGACTAGCATATGGCCTTCCCTCCTTTCTGCTGGGCCGCCTCTAGATATGCGGCCAGCTGGCTGCGCTTGTATAGCACCCGCTTGTCCGATGAATTGTAGGCCGTGATACGCCCCTCCCGCCGCAGTTTGTTCAGGGTAGGCTTGGAGAGATGGATAAAGTCCAGTGCCTGTTTAGTGGTAAGATATTCAGCCTCTGTGGTGGGAGGCAACGTATGGCGCAGCGCTTGCAGCATCTGCGAAAAACGAACATCAAGTTCTTCCTGGAATTGATCCAGGGTTAGGGTTACGATTTTCATGAGAAGGAAAGAAGAAGGTTAAAGCAACTCCTGCAGGAAGCTGCTGCAACGTTCCCCATTCCTTACCACGACCGGAGGTAGTTATTTGGGGCATTTTTCGAATAGTTTACTATCCGTTCCTTGAATTACCTATAACAAGCTCATTTTAAGTGCATAAGATCCTTCTCAACTAATTGAGCCAATTCCGACTGCTCCGAATGCAAGAAGAACTGCTTGGCTTGGGTCATGTACTTTTCGTTCAGCACGCGATTATTTTCCTGACTTGGCGGTTCGGTCAAATAGTGAACCAAGGGGGCAATGCTATTCGGGGTGCGCGTCAGTATGCCAGCCAGGAGATGCACTAATTCGTTGCTATACTTCAAGCTTATTGTCCACATCTTACCAAGGTGCATGTAGTATATCACCGCGAGCTGTGTCTTTGTATCAAGGAGTTGCGTTTTACTTTTTCCTCGGCGCGCGGCTATCGGGTTTTGCACATAGCCTCTCTGTTGTCGAATCCAATCGAGCAATAACCGTCCATCCTCTCCCTGCCAGAGCGCTTCCATATCAACTTTCCCGCCCAACAAGACTCGGGCATGGGCGACAATACGTGCTTCCAAGTAATCCAGAAAAGATTCAGGTGTTTTCCTACGGGTGTAGCGGCCGAAGTGCTCTGCCAACAGCGCAATCCGATCATCCACTGTATAGGCAGGATTGAAAAAGCGTTGCAGAAACTCTTGGTCATACACACTTTCCTCTGTGACTGGAATGTGCTTACCTGCATCGTTCACTTGAATCTTCCTGGCAATGGTCACGTTATCCTTTGGGCGGATGTCCAGAGGTAGAGTCACGTAATCTCCCGTGGCCGGAATAGGGTCTCCTTCGCGAATAGCCTGCTTACGACCGATGTGTTCGTAGATAGAGAAAGAACGGTCGATGTGCAGAAACGGGTGGATGCGATGATTGGGCATTTGTAAAGGAGGATGAGGTAGAATAGCATCAGAAGTGAGATACAAAAGACCTCGAATGGCCTTTACACCAACTTGCAAGCTTAGGTTTACTATACCTACCCAAACTTGCCCCTACTCCTCTAATACTAACCGCTTACGCAAACTAAGCACGGTCCCACTTGCGGTCCCACTAACAAAAAAACCTCGTTTGCAATCTGCAAACGAGGTTTTTGGTGATCCCGCTGGGATTCGAACCCAGGACCCATACATTAAAAGTGTATTGCTCTACCAGCTGAGCTACAGAATCGGTTTCCACATACCAGACATCTATTTTCTGGATGGGATGGCAAAAGTACGTAACCACTTTGTAATCTCCAAACATCGCCAACTTATCAGGACAAGCAAACCATTGTTCGATGACCGATGCTTCTCAATATCAATCATCTACCTAAGCAAGTTTTTTACATTATCACATAGCTATTTCCGTTGTGCTTCAATACCAAATGAGTAAGAGTTTTGTACTTCGGACATTTCGTGGTCCGTCATATATAAAGCCTTTCTCAACCCCTTGTTCTTTCAGCTTAGCGCCGAGCAGGCCCACCATTTAATGTTCGACAACCTCAAGCGGGCTCACCGACTGCCTAGTACAGCCGCGCTACTGCAGAACAGGGCTGTGCACTGATGCAAACCAAGTGGCGACCTTAGTGGCTACCCTTTGCGCCGACGGGCTACGGAGGTAATCTTCTACCAGCACTCCAAGGGCGAACTGCCTATTACCGGCGTGGGCGGCATTCACGCGCTTGAGGATGCGCGCGAAAAGCTGGCAGCTAGCGCGTCGTTAGTACCGTTGTATAGCGGATTTATTTATGAAGGCCCGGGCTTGGTGAAGCTCATCAATCAAAACTTGGTTAACTAAACGCGCTTCAAGACCAGCTACTTAGTGGTTGAATTTCATACCAGCTTTAAACTCCAATACGTCGGCGGCACCGCGGTGAACCTTCAAATCGATGGCGCCAAAAACTCGGCTGGTAAAATGGTATTTCAGTCCTAACCGCTCGTAATAAAAGACATTGGACTTATAGGGGTTATAGAAATAGAAACCCAGGTGGGTAACAAGCGCCAGTCGGCCAAACAGCAGCTCGTGCCCTAGCACAACGCTAGCTTTTTTCACGTCAGGTAGCCTATCGGTGGTACGGGCAGTGTCTCGGAGTTGTGAGATGAGGCTACGATCGTAGAAGCCCTCCAGCCCAACCAGCACATTGCTTTTACGGCTTACGCGCCGTCCGCCTAACACCGATACAGATTGCACTAAGTATTTCTGCCGATCAACCGGACTACGCTGCTTGAAACCAATGCTGGTGCTTAGGTTAAAAAAGTCTTGGCCAATATCTGTGGGCATATCTTCAGAAGCGGGTACCGTAGGCACAAAGGGGCGCTGCTGATGATAGTTTATCCCCAAATACACTGTGGGCAGGTTGATGCCGAAGTTCGGCTTAGTGGTAGCTCCGTTAGAATAATGGTTTAGCCCCAGCCCGACCAACAACCCCGTGTGCTCAGCTACAGATACATCGTACTCAAACCGCATCTGCATGGTGGCATTTAACCGGGAGCTAACAATGGAATTTTTATGGTTGGTTTCGAGGTCGAAAGGATTGGTAAAATAGGCCACTCCTGTGCCCAGCCGAAAGTTCAGCTCTTGCCGAGGCGTTCGAAACAGACTCTTACTGATATATGTGGTAGCGGCGTACGACCGGTCCAGCACCGGGTTGTGATAATTATAATATACCAAGGCCAATCCGATACGCGGATAGCGGTACCACGCGTGCCAAGGCTCAGAGCCGTTGGTTTGCCGTTGCAGATTTAACTCCACTCCAGCGGGGTGTGATACTGCTAAATGTTTAACTGCCGGGGTGTGGGCGACAATAAAACTGCCTTGCGCATAAGCGCCTATGATGAGCGGTCCGGCGGGCACTTTTGCTATGGGCCCCTGCGCCCAACTCGGGAATACAAGCAGATAAGCTATAACAACAAGTATAAATCTAAAAAGCCCCGTACCCCGCATCATGACAATATAGAAGAGCACAAAAATACGCATTGCTCTAACAGTCTGCGACGTAGCTCAACATAAGATTATTTTTTCAATTATATGTAACATAACAAGGAGGTTTTGCGGTATGACTGCTTGACGCGGCCCACCGGGGCCTTCTGGCTCAGGTTCGTGCTGCTGAATTGTGTTTGCCACCTCACCCTAATTTTTTTATGAAAAAGTTTCTCTTACTTACCGTGGCAGCGGTTACTTCTGTCTCTATTGCTCAAGCTCAAGACGCGGGTGGCTTCCGCCTCGGCATGAAAGTTGGTGGTACTTATTCTAATGTTTCCGGTGATGACGTGAGTCAACTCACTGGTGCTGGCTACAGCACCAAACTTGGTGACTACAAGCTGGGCTATAATGCTGGATTGAGTTTCTCTATACCACTTAGCAGTGATGGTTTCTTCTCTTTTGCACCTGAATTGCTTTACAATCGCAAAGGCTACGAGATTCAAACCGAATCTAATGATGGAGCAACTTTAGCAGCGTATCCTGGCGCAATTAAAGTTGAGCAGGAACAAAAGCGCGTACTACATTACATTGACGTACCATTGCTAGCTAAAATCAATGCTGGAGGATTGTTTTTCGAACTAGGGCCACAGGTAAGCTATCTATTCGGCTCAAAAAACAAAACCCAGACTACAACTAAGTACGCTGACAACACCAAGAATAAAACTAATGAAGAGACAGACTTTTTAGATTACACTGGAATCTCTAAAAAGGATGCCGACAAATCAGATCTTGCTCAATTTGATATCAGTGGTGTAGCCGGGGTTGGATATATGACAGAAGGTGGCATCAGCCTGGGCTTGCGTTACGCTCGTGGCTTCAACTCGCTCATTGACACAAAAGACACTAAGAATGACATCAAGGTATTCAACAATGCCTTTACTCTTCAGCTTGGTTATTTGATTCCTACCAAGTAATTGATTTTGTTTCTACTAGAAGGCCGGTTGTCTCTTTCACAGAGGCAACCGGCCTTTTTGTTGCAACATTACTCTTCAGCTTAGCTGGCCGAAAATTCACTGGTTACGTATGAGTATCTGTTTTACAGGCCAAGGGTTCTTGTCCACTTCATTTCATATTTCCATGAAAAAACAGATTGCCATCTTCGCTACTTTTTTAGCTGCTGTGGCGGCGGCTCCTTCTGCACACGCACAGGGTGTCCGTATTGGCGTTAAGGGCGGCGCCAACCTTTCCAATCTTTCCGGTGATCTTACCAACGAAGATCGTTATCAGAACAAGTTCGGCTTCCACGGCGGCCTAATGCTCAATATAGGCTTACTCGACGACGGTTTTCTATCAGTTCAGCCGGAAGTTTTGTTCTCCCAGAAAGGATTTACTTACGCTGACGACGAATACACGATTGGCGGCAACAAATTCAAATATGACGGCGACCGTACGTACAACTATATTGATGTACCGGTGCTGCTGAAAATTAAGGCAGGCAGTGTCTACTTCGAAGCCGGACCGCAGTACAGCTACTTATTGAAAGTGAAAGACGACACGAAAGTGACGCAAAACGGTACTGTACTAGCTCAGAATTCTAACACTTCTAATCTCGATAATGTGAACCGCAACGAAATCGGTTATGCCGCCGGGTTGGGTTATCAGTCGGAAGGCGGTTTGATGCTAGGCTTGCGTTACAACGGCTCCTTCACCGACTTCGGGAAGGATGGCTATCAGGATGCCGAAACCCGCAACGCACGCAACTCAGTATTCCAAGCTTCTGTTGGCTTCTTATTACCGAGCAAATAGAAACTCTGAACCAAAGAGTCTCAAAAGCCTCATCTGCAAATCAGATGGGGCTTTTTTGATGCTCTCACTTGCTACCTATTCCGAGCAAATATTTCTAACGGCTACCTGTTTATGCAAAATCCGCTTTCCGTGTGCTGAAAGAGGCTTTTTAGCTACTTATATGGAAGCAACACCAGTTTTCGTTATAGCTTCGTGCGTTTGTTGCACTGCTTTTCCTTGGCGTTCCTTATGAAGAAACTACTTTTCTCCCTTTTATTGCTGGTTGGCTCAGTTGGTGCGGTACAGGCACAAAGCGACGTTTCCCTTGGCTTAAAAGCAGGTGGCACCCTCTCCTCTTTTTCTGGAAAGCAGGCCACGAACGACAAAAACACCTTTGGGTTTCACGGCGGCGCTTTCGCAAATATTGGATTTACTGACCTCTTCGCGTTTCAGCCAGAGGTTATTTACTCGCAGAAAGGCGCGAAGTATCTCTCCAATGATATAACAACCCGTCTAAACTATGTGGATGTGCCTTTGGCTTTCCACGTCAACGCTGGCGGCTTGTTTTTTGAAGCTGGTCCCCAAGTTGGGTTTCTGTTAGCTGCTAAAAGAAAGACTGGTAACACCAGCACGGACATAAAGAACGATTACAATACCGTTGACTTCGGCTATTTATTTGGCTTAGGCTACCAGCGTAAAAGCGGCCTCGGCATTGGGCTACGCTACAATGGCGGATTCACCAACATCGAGAAGTCCATCACTAGCGGCCCCACAACAGTGCAAAACAACATCCGTAACAACGCTTTTCAGCTTTATTTAACGTACTCATTCTACTAGCGCTAGTGAGGCTCTTAAACTATCAAGGCCCAGTCTCCACATTGGAAACTGGGCCTTGATAGTTTAAACATGAACCTTTACTTCTTCATAGCCGCCGCATAGTTGCGGTAGAAATGCGGGATAGTTTCGATGCCTTTCAGGAAGTTGAATACACCGTAGTGCTCGTTGGGTGAGTGAATGGCATCGGAATCTAATCCAAAACCAAGCAACACGGTGTCGAGGCCTAGTTCAGTTTTGAACATGGCTACGATGGGAATGGAACCGCCGCCGCGCGTTGGGATGGGGCGCTTGCCGAAGGTAGTTTCCATGGCGTCGGCGGCGGCTTTGTAGGCGATGGAGTCCGTGGGCGTGACTACTGGTTCGCCGCCGTGATGGGGTTTTACGACTACGGTTACACCGCTCGGGCAATGCTTTCGAAATGCTGCTGGAACAGGGCTGTGATTTCGTCGGAAGTTTGATGAGGCACCAAGCGCATCGAAATCTTGGCGTGGGCTTTGGACGCAATGACGGTTTTGGCACCTTCGCCGGTGTACCCGCCCCAAATACCGTTCACATCGAGCGTAGGCCGGATGCTAGTGCGCTCCATGGTGCTGTAGCCTTTCTCGCCGTAGATGTCTTTCAAGCCGATGCTTTGCTTGAATTCTTCGTCGGAGTAGGGGCTTTGGCCATTTCGGCGCGGTCCTCATCACTGAGTTCGGCTACGTTATCGTAGAAGCCAGGAATGGTAATGTGGTTGTTTTCGTCGTGCAGGCTGGCAATCATCTTGCAGAGCACATTGATGGGGTTGGGCACTGCCCCGCCGTAGAGGCCAGAGTGCAGGTCGCGGTTTGGGCCGGTTACTTCCACTTCATGGTAGCTCAGGCCCCGCAAGCCTACTTCGATGCTTGGCGTGTCGTTGGCCAGAATACCGGTGTCGGAAATCAAAATAACGTCGGCGGCTAGCTTCTCTTTGTTGGCTTTCACGAAGATGCCCAAGTTGTTGGAACCTACTTCTTCTTCGCCCTCGAACATCACCTTGACGTTGCAAGGCACGCTCCCGTCTTCCTGCATCATTACCTCGAAGGCCTTGACGTGCATGTACACTTGACCTTTATCGTCGCAGGCACCGCGGGCGTAGATGTTGCCATCCTTGATAACTGGCTCGAACGGCGGCGAATCCCACAACTCGTAGGGGTCGGCGGGCTGCACATCATAGTGACCGTACACGAGTACTGTGGGCAGACTTGGGTCAATGATTTTGTCGGCGTATACAATGGGGTTGCCGGCGGTTTCGCACAACTCTACATTTTCTAGACCTACCTCCCGCAGGCGGTCGGCTAGGTAGTTGGCAGCTTTGCGTACGTCGGCCTGAAACTTTGGATCGGCAGAAACAGAAGGAATACGGAGCCAGTCGATTAGCTCGGTGAGGAAACGTTCTTGGTTGCTTGCTAGGTAAGAAGCCATGCGGGCAAGGGGATTAGTTGGGAATGCAGGGTAAAAGTAGCCAACGAACTGCTACTTCACCTGTATCTTGAAGTTCTTAGGTTTGACTACTTCCGCTTCCAAGGTAGCGGCACGCGGCTTTCGGTGCCAGCTCGCAGCCGCCCAATGTTAGCCCGGTGCGTGTAAATGAGCAGCGCGGCCAAAACAAACCCAAACCATAATAATAGTGGGTTTTGTGGCCGGAAAGCGGGTAGCAATTGTAACAAGGCAAACGTCACGCCCGCCGTCATAGAAGATAACGACACGTACTGCGAAACGGCCAGCACTGCTAGAAACACCAAGATGCACACCCCAACCGTAGCTGGTGCAATAGCCAGCATCATGCCCAGTACCGTAGCCACGCCCTTACCACCCCGGAAACCGGCAAATACTGGATAAATGTGGCCTACAATAGCTAGTACACCACACGCCAACTGGAAGTACAGCAACTGATCTGGCTGGATAGCGCCTTGCCGCAGCATCACCGTAGCCAAAGAAGTGGCAGCCCACCCTTTCAGCACATCAATGGCCATTACGAAGGAGCCTGGCTTCTTACCTAATACCCGAAACGTGTTGGTGGCACCGGCATTACCCGAACCGTGCTCCCGAATATCGAGACCAAAAAAACGTTGCCCTACCCACAAAGCAGTTGGGATAGAGCCGAGCAAATAAGCACCGAGCAGAAGGCCGAGGACGACAGGAATGTTCATTAGCAATGAGGTGGGGTTGGAAGTTTTACGGACTCGGTTGGCGGCAGTGCTAGTATTGCCAAGAAAATACGGCGGAGCTGCGCGAAACTCGCGAAAAACCAGCATACAAAAAGCCCCAACTAGAAGTCGGGGCTTTTTGAGATGATATGCACACTTGGTGGCTAGTATGCCACTTACGAATCACCGAAGGGTCGTCGGCGTCTTTCTTCTTTTTCTTTTTCTTGCCGGCATCCTTGTCTACGGGAGCATCGGCATCTGGCTCGGCAGTTGGTTCAGCAGCATCCGCTTTTTTGTCTTTTTTCTTTTTGCTGGTTTCTTCAGCTGGAGCTGCGTTATCGACAGGAGACTCAGCAGCAGCGGCTTCTTCTTTTTTCTTCTTTTTGCTGGTATCAGGTGCCGGAGCCGCGTTAGCGTCGCTACCAAAAGGATCAGCATCCGCTGCTACCTCTTTTTTGTTTTTCTTCTTCTTGGCATCAACAGGGGCCTCATCAATCGGCATGCCATCGGCATCGAAAGCAGGCTCATTGCCCTTCTTCTTTTTCTTCTTGCTGGTGTCCGCTTCGATTTCGCCGACTTCCTGCGGGGCCGAAGAAACAACTGCTTTTTTCTTCTTCGGATCTTCCTTCAGGTAGTCTTTGCGGAAGTGCGATAGAAACTGCTGCACTTCTTGGTCGTCGCCGAGGTAGAACCCGTATTGAGTCGCCGTGTTGTAGTCGCCTTTGGCTTTGTAGCCGATGATTTCGTCGAACGAACCATGTTGTGCCTTCGCCAACAAGGCAGACCCTGAATACTTGAGGTAGTACCAAGTTTGTGGTTCAGCCTCCAAGTAAAGCTCTACCAAGTCGGCACCCGCTTCTTTGCGAATCTCAATGTGACCATCAATCAAGGCATTGATATCTTTTTTGCCTACGCTTACCAAACCAATCTTACCCACCGAATACCAGGCATTCAGTTTGTCGTTCCAGCGCAGATCCACCTTATTCAGCACAACAGTGTGCAAGAACTTAGGCGAGATTTTCTGCAGTGGCTCGTACTTGCCGCGCCGCTCGGCGTAGCCCTGTACTGCCTTGCTACCAATAAACTCGCCGAGCTTGTACAACTCTTCCTGCGAGCCATTGAGTGCTTCTGGTGCGCCTTTGGTGTTGGTAGCAATGTCAATACCCATTGCCTCAACCGCCTTCTCGGGCAGGTTGATGTCGAAGGCCATGAAAGCATCCAGCGCATACTTGTTGCTGTCTGGCTTGGCCGTACCCACACCCGACGCCGTGATGCCGTAGTCTTTGTTGGAGTTGATGAGGTTGAACTTACCGCGGAACTTCATAGCCGCCGTGGAATCGTTGAAACTCAGCACGGAGCCCTCATAGATGTTGGGGTCGGAGAGGTCGTGGTTAGCAATGGTGAATATTCTCTTCTTTTGGTCGAAGGTGAGGTAGCCGTTTGTGGTGAACAAGTTCATATCGGTAACCGAGGGTTTGCCAGCCACGAACAGCGGGTACACTTTGCTGCTCTCGCCAGACACAAACAATCCGGTTAGCATTGGCAATCCTTCTTCGGTTTTCGGCTCTAGCAGCTTAATGCGCACGCCTTTGGGATCGATGCTGTCTTGCACCGCAAACCACTCTGCCGAACTTGGCTTGTTGCTAAACTCCAGCCGCGCCTGACCATCGAAGGTGAAGCCGCGCTTCTTGGAGTTTAAGTTGATACCACCACGGTAGGCAATACGAGGCGCCAAATGAAACTTGTCGGCGGCTTGAATACTGGCAACGGCTAAGGTAGCCGGCGCCACGGGCTCATCGGTTTGCCGCTTTTTGAGCAGGCTCTTACCACCTTTCGCCACCTTTCCGGCCACTAGCCCGGTGCCCGTCGAGTCAACTTGGAAGTTGGCAAACTTGATGGCGAACGAATCGGCAGCGGCGTTTTTGTAGCTATGGAGCGCATTGCCGGTGAAAGCGTTGCGCGACAGCACCTGCACATCCCCTTTGTAAAGCTGATGGAACTTAGTCAGCGTGTCCATCACGATGTTCGCGTTCTTAAAGCCGCGCATTTGAGCATTGGCCAAGATGTATACTTTACTGGAATCGGGCTCAATCCAAGCGTCGGCAGATGCAATGCGGGGTACACCGCCGGCTACCAAGCGGTAGCGCGACAAATCGTATTCTCCGGTAGCAGCCCGGAACTTCAAGCCGTTCTGTTCAGGCTTCGTGGAGTAGAAGTACGAGCGAGTAGAGTCGGCACCCGGCGCTACTTTCAGCTGCACGTTCTTTTTCTTGAAATCCCACTTACCGCCCGAAAGCGTGGTTTTGTAGTCGGAATACGGCAGGTCGATACTAGACTTATTATCGCCTTCCTCACGAGAGAAGGCAGCGTTGGCGCCCTTCACATCGAAGGCAAACGCCACGTTATTAGCCGTCAAGGCAGGCTTGTTCACCTCCGCCGACTTGATACTCAGCGTTGACTTATTGCCGGTATAGCTTGTAGGCTTAAACACAATCTTAGGCGAGCGAATAAACGACTGTGGTCCATCCATGCGGCCGTCGCCATAGAGGCCGCCCGGCGTGAGCGTAGCAGTGCCTTTGAAGCCATATTGGTCGCCGTACATCTTCATCGGCAACCCATTAGGTTGGCTGGTCAGGTACATGGAATCTGATTTCACGGCCCATTTCATCTGGTACCCAAGTGGCAGATTCACCTTGGCAAACTCCACCCCATTAAGCGGCCCTGGCTGTATCACACCGGACTTACCCACCGTCACCACCGAATCTCGGTAGAACACGAACTGGTCACTTTGCAGTGTACTAGTCAGGTACTTTATGTCGCCAATGCCCTGAATACCCTGGTTGCTCATTCTCACTTTGTTGAAGAGCCGAGCCTTGCCACCGTATACCGGCACCCCCTCCTTGGGTAAATCGTAATTGAAGCCCAACGAACCGTCGTCCTGCAAGGTCAACTTGGTTTTGATGTCAGGCAGAATTCCACCCGACACGAACGTACCCTTGAAGCCTACCGCCGAGCGGTTTTTGTTGTTGAGCGAGTCGAGTTTGAAGGGCGGAATATCGAAGTAAACGGTCGTATCGTAGGCCCCGCCTAACACTTCAGGCTTATCGAAAAACACGTAGGCCCCAGTGCTGGCATCGAACGAAGGATAAGCCCCGAGCTTCTTGCGTCCCGACTTGTTGTTGGGATGGTTGATGTACAGTTTACCGGCCGACTCTTTTTTCTTGTTGGTTAGAGTGAAGTCCGTTTCCTTCCGGGCTTTCATCACCGAGCCCTTCGAGTTTCTGCCCTTCACGATGATGGAGTCAATCTTGGCTAGATCGATGAAGAAACCATCGTAATCAAATTTGAACTCCTTGCCTTTGAATACGAAGGCCGAGGCTACTACCGTACCATTGAAGAGGATACCCCGGTTTTTCTGAATGTGGATAATGCTGGAATCCGGCTTCACGAATACAGTCACCGAATCGTCGGAGAAGTTGAAGCGGTCCACGCCCCGCACCAGCAAGTCGTTGGTAGCCAAGTTTAGCGTAGCGTTCTTCCCAGCCGGCGACAAACTCTTGATGGCAATGTGGTCGTAGTCTTTCTTGCCCCTCGACGAGTTGACGTAGTGCAATGCTTTCGGGCGCAACGTTATTTGTTGCGTCTGCGGGTTCCAATCAACATACCCATCACGGGCGAGGCCCGCCACTGCCGACCGAACATTGGCCGGCTGCAGCTTACGGAAAGTAGCCACCTCCTGCACCGTGAAACGCCGCACGTTGTTGTTCTCCAAGCTGTAGCCCACTATCATTTGTAGCGGGTGAAGCTTGTTAATGGCTTTGATTTGCTGGTAACGGGTGTTGGTATAGAACTCCTTGCTTTCGAAGCTAGCCGTCACTTGGTTTTTGGCCGTGAGAATAGCAAACTCGATGTTGGGTGTAGTGATGGGCCACGTCAGCAACTCCGACGTGATTTCCATCTGGTGGTAAGAGTCGAAGTACGGCGTGGATTTGTAGAGGCCGTTTTCGCGGCTAGCTGCAGTACTTGATTTTTCTTGGAAAACTTAAGCTTCACTCCAGGGTGCGTGAGCGAGTCAACCTTGTCCTCGAAGATGGTTACGGCAGCACGCTCGGCGCTAATAACTGAGTCGCCAAGTACATAGGCCCGGCTAGATGCGCGGAACTTAGGTTTGCCGTCTAAGTCAACGAAAATGCGCGACAACGAGCCGTCGAGCGACGCCGATAGTGCTCGGTTACCGGCCAGGGAGAATCCCCCGTAATATCGAATGTTGTTGCCGATGTTCTTGACGCGGGCATCATTGGTAAGCGAGATAAAGCGCGGAAAACCGGTATCAGTAGAGCCGGGCTTTTTCTTGACGCTCTTGTATGACAAAGCACCTTTTATGGGCGCTTCCAGTACGGCTGGATAGGCTAGGCTAACGGGTTCGGCCTTGAACTCCGCATGCGTGATGTCGAAATCATAGCTATTGAGGTCGGCAGAAACAGGATTGTTATTTACCTGCCAAGCGTATTGCCCGCCGTAACCCACAAAGGTGTTGGTGAGAGGCACAACCGCTCCGCTGGTTTTCCGGATAGTAACAGAGTCGCCATTAGCCGAAATAATCAAGTCAGCATCCTTCAGCACCAAGACTGGCCCGCGCGTAGGCGGCGCTAGGTAGCTGTCGTAGTAGGGAGCAGGCGTAAAAACTGGCTCTGGCTCAGGAGTTGGCTTCGCGGCGGTACCAGTTTTAGGAGCGGTTTTGGCGGGTGCTTTCTTGGCGGGTGTGCTCCAGCCATCGTTGCTGTCGCCCCACCCGTTGCTACCACTGCTACTCCAGAGGTCAGCAGTGTCCCAGCCGTCACTGCTTCTCTTCTTGGGAGCGGCTTTGGGTTTGGCAGCAGGCTTCGCGCCGGCTTTGGCAGGGGCTGGCTCTGGCGTGGGGCTGGCGCTGCTACGGGTGTAGGCGTGGGGGCCATGCTCGGCATGTCTTGCTCGTTGTACGCAAACGAGAAAGAGCCCCACCTACGCGCAGTTTGTTGTAGCGCGAACTGTACAGCGTCTTGGTTTGCAGGAACTGCGTGGTGGCGGCAATAAACTTAGCGGCTTCCGGCCCCGGAATGTTCACTACCGTTTTGGTTAGTACATCCAACAGGCCGTCCATCTGCTGATCCGGCATGTTTTGCACTGTGGCACCGGCAATCAGGCCGTTAAACAGTAATTCAAAATGTGGCCGAGGCTTGTAGCCCAAAGCCAGCATTTGCTGCGACAACGTCACAATCTTACTCTGCTGAGTGGCCGTGAGCTTGTTGCTGGCCCAAAGCTGCTGCAGCCGAACTCCCGAACCGATGGCTGCAGAGTTTTTGGTGGTGGCCATCATCAACTGCACATCCTGCATAAACTGAGCAGGGTCGGAAGATAGCTTACCTGAAAATTTAGGCACGGCCGAAGCGGCCGCGGCAGCCGGAGTAGCTGGCTGCGCTTTGGATGGTTGCGGCTTATTTTGCTGGGCCAGGACCGGGGCACTCACCCCTAACAGCACCAAGCAAAGCCATCTGAGAATAGCTTGCTTCATAGAAAATTCCGTCGGAACCTGATTAGTCGTCTACAATTTCGGTAATAGTCGCCATACTATTGGGGTTGGATTGCAAGCGACGTTGATTTTTGTGGTTTTGCACTATTCCAACTGCCTACCATCCTACAAAACCATTAAGCCCGATGCAATTGAGTACCAAATCCAGTGGCAGACCGGCAACAAGGCCCATCTAAAAAAAGCTCAGCAACAGCTAGATTATTTCTCTGCTACTTGTCGATTGTCTTCTTACTTCACGGTATCTTTCCAAACGTCATCCGCGTACGTTGTAGTGTACTTTCTTTTCTAACTGCTATGCATAATGCTGCTTCCCGGCTTTCCGCCCTTGCCCCGAACGCGCTGCTGCGCGTAGTACAGAATCTACGTGACGACATTACCCAACGCTTAGGAAAGTCATCGGCTACCGTGGCCGAGTGGCGCGACCTGCTGCTGCTCGTTGACCCGGAGGTGCAAGAACGGCCAGAATGCGGCACAGTTATCGTACGCCGGGCCGTGCTGCCCTCGACCGCCTAGCTAGTCACTATTTGGTACCTCCCCAGAACGTCTTGCCCAAGCTAGACAGCCGATCGTTGGTTCATGAGAATCCCATCGACTACGGCCTTTCTGACGAAGAATGGCTGGCCTTGTGCCTTTAGTTTAAATAAGAGACAGGAGCTAGAAATCGCGGGGTTTCACTAACTGTGTGCAGTAGCTTCTTTCTAGCTCCCGTCCTCTTACTCCTATCTGTAAAATATTGCCGACACCCAATCATTTTGCGTGCGGTGGCTTTCGTAGCGGAAACCGTGCTTTTCAGCAGCTTCGCGAATGAGGGCTAAGTCTTCCTCGTAGAAACCAGAAAACAAAATAGGACTGTTGGGCTTTAGGTACTGCCCATACGCTCCCATATCTTCCAGCAATACATTGCGGTTGATGTTTGCTAGAATGATATCGAAAGGCTCTTCCCCTTCCAACGCCGTGATGTCGCCGAGGCGGGCTTCCACCTTGTCTTGCACGTTGTTTTCTTGCGCATTATCAGCAGCATTTTCGGCTGTCCAGGGCTCCACGTCTACTGCTAGCACGTAGCTGGCGCCTAAGTGCACGGCCATGATGGCCAGAATTCCCGTGCCACAGCCCATATCCAATACCCGCTTGTTTTGGTGGTCGATGTCGAGTTGGTTGGTAATCATCAGGGCCGTGGTATCGTGGTGGCCAGTGCCAAACGACATGCGCGGCATAATCACGATTTCGTAAGCCAAATCGGGGCGGGCTTCGTGGAAGGGCGCCCGCACCGACACTTTATCGGCAATAACTAAAGGCTCGAAGTTTTTCTCCCACTCGGCATTCCAGTTCTGGCGCGTAATCACGCGGTGCTCGTAGCCGAGTTCCCCTTGCCCCTCGTAGCGGCTCATGATTTCGGCCACGGCATCGGCCACGAACTGGTCTTCATCGATGTAGGCACAAAAGCCCTCATCGTTGTCTTCGAAGGTGTTATAGCCTACCTCGGCCAATTCAGCTACTAATATGTCGGCCAATTCGCGCGGAGCAACTACGCGCACTTCTACAAAATCCATAAGCAATAATCGGAAGAGAAACTCAATGAGTCCGGCGTGCCGGGTAGCAAAGTTCGCAGGAAAAAGCTAGTCGAACGGATAGTGCTATCGTAGTTCATGAAAAAGCCCTTTCACTACCATTGAGTGAAAGGGCTTTTTCATGAGTTGTACAACTGTGTTACTGCTTTCGGCAGCCCGCAAAAGAGCGCACTTTGGTGTAGCTAACACTAAAGTCAGCTAGCTCACGCTTATTAGATACAAACAGCACGTAATCAGCAAAGTCGCGGGCTTCAGTGAAATACCAAAGACCAGCTTTATCAGCGAAAAGCTTGTTGTCTTCGGCAAACACTAGCACATCGGCAAAAGCTTCTTCCGGCTCCTCGTATATCACGCCGAAGCAGGCGCTACGCCGCCGTGGGTCGCGCTCCAGGTAGATTGTGCCGTAGATCCGGCACGGCTCGATGGAGCCCACCGGTGCCACCGCCACATAAGGCACGCGAGGCGCTGGTGTCGCAAAGGGATTAAGCGCCAGCAGGCCAGATACAAGAAGTTCAGCAAGCATAGTGGGAACGAAGAGGTATACCGTCTGACAATTATCTGGCCGGATTTAGTTTAATATAAACGCGAAATCCCCGCTGCCATGTACACACAGCAGCGGGGATTTCGCGTCTAGATTAGAAGGACTTGATGATTTCCGTGAAGTCGCGCGACTTGAGGGAAGCACCACCAATCAAGCCACCGTCTACGTCGGGCTGGCTGAACAACTCGCGGGCGTTTTGAGCGTTGGCTGAACCACCGTACAGGATGGTGGTATTTAATGCTGCTTCGGCATCGTAGGCGCGGGCTATCTGCTCCCGGATGAAGGCATGCACTTCCTGCGCCTGAGCACTGGTGGCTGTTTTACCCGTTCCGATGGCCCAAATCGGTTCGTAGGCAATGACTACCTGGTCGAACTCCTCGTTGGATAGATGGAACAACCCGTCTTTCAACTGCTTGCTAATGAAGTTGAAAGTGTCGTCGGCTTCGCGCGTTTCCAGCGATTCGCCGACGCAGAAGATCGGCTTCAAACCAGCAGCTAATACTGCTTTCAGCTTCTGGCTCAGCAGTTCGTCGTCTTCGCGGAAATACTGCCGACGCTCGGAGTGCCCAAGAATCACGTACTCGCACCCTACCGACTGCAACATTTTGGCAGATACTTCGCCGGTGTAGGCACCGCTTTCCTTTTGGCTGCAGTTTTGCGCTCCTAGGTGGAAGCGGCTGTTGGTAGGCAGTTGCTTGCCAATGGCAGCTAGAAAAGGAAACGGCGGGCAAATAACTACTTCAACCCCGTTGGGGCCAGTAACTTCATCTTGCACCATATTGGTGATTTCCGATACCAGGGCGAGGCCGTCCTGATAGGTGGTGTTCATTTTCCAGTTGCCGGCAACGATATTCTTACGCATGGAGGGCGAATTGAGGTGGAAGAAGATGGACGCAAGTTAGTGGGTCTGGCCAACCTAACCGGTGTTTTCTGACTGGCCAAGTCAAACCTCTACCATCCGACGGCCCCAACTCGACGACAGTGCCAAGCCACCCAAACCCACAATACCCGCTCCTATTAGGGCAGCCCAGCTTAGTTCAGGATACACATGGCGTTGCGCTACCCATATGGCTACTAGAGCCCAGGCAACCACCAGCGGGAAAGCCACTTCTTTGAATTCGCGGCTAATAAGCAGGCCGAGGCCTACTACGACTGTCAGTAGCACGAGCCCCAACAGCATTGCTAAGTTTAGGTCAGGTTCCCAACCCAACTGCCGCAGCCCGATGATGCTGTTGATGGTGAAGGCCACCGAAATCCAACCTAGATACAAGGCAAAGGGTACGCTAACCCAACGAGGAGCAACATCGGCTAGTACCAGCCGCCGCGCCCGACCATAGGCCATGACCAGTGCCCCGAGGATAATCATCATGGCTAGCCAGCAAGGCAATATCCGTTCGTAGGCAAACAACACCACCCACAGTGCGGTAACAACACTGGCCAACGTGAGGGGTTGCGCGACGGCGTCGGGCAGCGGATTACTTCGCTGAGCTGGCAACAATTGCCAAACTGCATATAAGGTCAGAGACAAGAAAATCAGCCCCCAAATAGAAAAGGCATAGCCGGCCGGAGTTAGCAGAGTGGGGTACTTGCCCGAAACTGTACCCATACTCTGCCCATTGAAAGGATATGCATTTGAGTAATAATTGAGGCCAATATTGCCGAGCACGGCTGCTGCTGCGAGCCACCGCCAAATGCGGTTAGAAGCAGATTCACGTAGCGAATAAGAGGAAGTAAACGTGGAGGACATACGCTGAAGGTTAGTGAACGTCAGTACGCTTCGTGGTGCATGTCGTGTATAATACAAGCACTTCTTCCAAAGTTACAAACAGTATTTATTCAACATCTTATTTAAACCTCGTCTAATTATTATTTATAAAATGTCTAAATAATCAGAATTACTCCCGAGTTTTGCAGGTAATAACCTACTGCAACCTGAATGAACCCGTTTACTCTACGCACAACAAGTCAGCAGCTTACTTTTCTGCTTCTCTTGTTACTCTTTACCCTCTCCTTATCAGCTCATGCGCAAAAAGGGGTGGTGCAAGGTCGTATCACCACAGTTGGAGGCCTACCTATTGTAGGGGTTTCCATTGGTATCAAGGGCACAAGCAAAGGTGCTAACACCGACAACAGCGGCAACTATCGTATTGGCGGGTTGCAGCCGGGCACGTACACGCTGGGCGTGCGGCTTGTGGGCTACACCACCCAAGAGCGGCCGGTGCAGGTGGTAGCCGGCCAAACGAGCAGCCAAGATTTCCAGCTCACAGAAAACACCGAGCAGCTGAACGAAGTGGTAGTAGAGGGCAGCGCCATCAATAGGTTTGCGCGCAAAGAGTCTGAATATGTGTCGAAGATGCCGCTGAAAAACCTGGAGAATCCACAGGTCTACGCTACCGTGGGCAAGGAGCTACTGACCGAACAGTTGGTTTTCACGGTGGATGATGCTATCCGCAACGCGCCGGGCGTGCAGCGCATGTGGGAAGCCACGGGCCGCGCCGGCGACGGAGGCAGTTTCTATAATAGCCGCGGTTTTGTGGTATCAAGCCAATTGCGCAACGGTATCGCTGGCAACGTAACCAGCGACATTGACGCTGTGAACCTGGAAAGGCTGGAAGTAATCAAAGGCCCATCGGCTACGCTCTACGGCAGCTCGCTCACGTCGTACGGTGGCTTGCTCAACCGCGTGACCAAGCGGCCTACCGATTCGTTTGGGGGCGAGATAAGTGTGGCAGGCGGCAGCTACGGCTTCCACCGCATCAGCGCTGACGTGAACCTAGTAGACCCTACGGCCACCGACAACAAGCCCAAGGCACTGGCTTTCCGTTTGAACACAGCTTACAACTACGAAGACAATTTCCAGAACGAAGGCTTCGGCAAAAATTTGGCCGTAGCTCCCAGCTTGACGTTCCGCCCCTCTGACCGCCTCACTATCAATCTCGATGCTGAGTTGTACCAGAGCCGCAACGTGGGCAAGCAGTTGATTTTCTTTTATTACCCCGCAGCACAATTAGGCTTCGACCGTGCCGACCAGGCTCCCATCGACTACCGCAACTCCTACATGGGCAACGGGCTGACGCAACAGTCGCGCAGTGCAAACTTCTTCGGGCAAGTGAACTATCAGATTGCCCCGGGCTTCACGTCTTCCACCAACCTGACATCCAGCCACAGCTATTCTAACGGCTTCGGTCCGTATTTCTACTTCCTGCCCGACGTGGCCCTAGACTCTACGGCCGGTCCTGGCACGCACAACTTGACTCGTGCTGACCAATCGACTAATAACAGCAGCAACCAAGTATTCGAGGTGCAGCAGCTGTTCAATGGAGATTTCAAAGTGGGCAACCTGCGCAACCGCGTGGTGCTGGGCCTGGACTTTCTGCGCGTTGATTCGGATATCGAGTTCTTTGGGGGTGCCGGTGATGTTGTACCGCTGAATGTGCCGGGCTACAACTACGGCAGCCGGTTCAACGGTGACTCTCTAACGGCGTTCTACAACAGCCAAACCACCAAATCGACCTACCCTATCACTACCAAGTCGAACACCTACAGCGCTTTTGTCTCGGACGTACTCAACCTGACCGACAAGCTGAGCGTGCTGGCGGCCCTGCGCCTCGACCACTACGACAACAAAGGTGGGATTCTGTACACGCCGGTTAAAGCTTATTCGCAAACCACTCTTTCACCCAAATTTGGCGTGGTGTTTCAGCCAGTGCTAGACCGGGTGTCGTTGTTTGCCAACTACCAAAACAGCTTTATCAACCGCGGGGCCTATTTAGGAGTTGACCAACTGCCAACCGATGCCGCTCGCATTGCCAAGCCCGAACAAGCCAACCAAATGGAGGGCGGGGTAAAGCTGGATGCAGCCAACGGGAAAATCAGTGCTACAGTGAGCTACTACGATATTCGGGTGAAGAATATCCTGCGTACTACCCCTACCCTAACCAACCCGCAAGCCCAAACGCAGAACGGCACCCAACTCAGCAAGGGTGTAGAGCTTAGCTTGATTGCTAACCCGGTGCAAGGTTTCAACGTGGTGGCTGGCTTTAGCTACAACGACTCCAAACTGACCCGCACTACCGAAGATGTGAATGGTCGGCGGCCTGGCACGGCTTCATCTCCTTATCTGGCCAACCTGTGGCTGAGCTACCGGTTGTCGGAAGGTGCGCTGCGGGGCTTGGGCTTGGGTGCCGGCGGCAACTACGCCAGCGACAACAAAATCGTGAATACCACTGCCAGCGTCTTTACGCTGCCTTCCTACACGGTGCTCAACGCTAGCATCTACTACGACCAGCCTAAATTCCGGGTGTCGGCCAAAGTAGACAATTTCACCAACGAGCATTACTGGATTGGCTATACTACCATGAGCCCGCAAAAGCTGCGCAGCATCATCGGTAGCGTGAGCTATAAGTTCTAGACTGCCCTAGCGTCGGGAGTTGCTAGCACTTCGTTACGCCGCTCCCGACGCTTGCACGGTTTCTTCACCTTCCGCGTTTCTCTCCTATGACCTTTAAGAAAGCTGTCGGCAAAGTGCACCTCTGGCTCGGACTAGCGTCCGGGCTCGTGGTGCTTATTGTGAGCATCACGGGAGCCATCTTCACCTTTCAGGATGATATTCGCGATTTGACGGAACCGTGGCGCAAGGTGGAAGTGCAGGCTACGGCGCCGGTGCTGCCCTCGCGTTTGCAAGCCGCCGCGCTGGCAAACCATCCGGGTGTGGGCGCTGAAACTTCTTGGATAACCTACTTTGCCCCCGACCGTTCGGCTACTGTGTTTTTCGTTGACAAAGCCGGCCTGCCCATTCAAGTGTACCTGAACCCGTACACGGGCCTAGTACTAAAGGAGCAAAACCTACGCACGCACTTCTTTACCATCGTTCAGGAAATCCACATGCACCTGCTGCTGCCAGAAGCGGTAGCTAAATGGGTGGTAGGCATCAGCATATCTATTTTCGTGGTAATGATGCTCACGGGCTTGGTGCTGTGGTGGCCGAAACGCAAGCAGGAGCGTAAGCAGCGCTTCACCATCAAGTGGGGAGCCCGCTGGCGGCGCGTCAACTACGATTTGCACAATGTGCTCGGCTTCTACGCGGCTAGCGTTGGGCTAGTGCTGGCCCTCTCTGGTCTGTTCATGATTTACCCTTGGATGCTGGAGACGATTCGGTTTGCAGTTGATGGTGGCAAACCGGCTCCTCAGGAGCTAATGACCACCAATCTTGACACCCTGCAAACTGTTACGGCAGCCAGCCAGCCGCTATCCGATATAGTGTATCGTAGCGTACGCCGCCTTTCGCCTAAAAACGAGATGATACTCATTGGGCCAACTGGTACAGGCAAAGCCCCCGCGTTCTGCTGGACCTATCAGAAGGCACTTCATTACTACAACCGCGACGAGTACGCCTTCCACCCTACTTCGGGCCAGCTACTGGAGTCCCGTTTTCATGCCACCAAAAGCGTCGGCACCAAGTTTTCCGACATGAACTATGACTTGCACACCGGCCAAATCCTAGGTTTCGGCGGCAAAATAGTGGCGTTCTTAGGGAGTTTGATTTCCGCGAGCCTGCCCATTACCGGCACCGTTATCTGGTGGGGCCGGCGCTACAAAGCCAAACGCTCAAAACAACCCGTAGCACAAGTAGCTACCGTCTGAAATTAGTGCCTTCCTGATAAAGCAACGGCCTGACTAGTAAACTAGTCAGGCCGTTGCTTTTGCTGCAATATGCGGCTACAGTTTCTCAGCCAAGAATCGCGCAGTGTGGTTGGTGTCCTTCAATTTCGCCATTTCTTCTGGCGTACCTTCGAACAGCAAGTGGCCACCGTTGATACCGCCTTCGGGCCAAGGTCAATCACCCAGTCGGCACACTTGATGATGTCCATGTTGTGCTCGATAATAAGCACCGAGTTGCCTTGTTCCACCAGCGCATTCATGGCTGTCATCAGCTTGTTGATGTCGTGAAAGTGCAGGCCCGTGCTTGGCTCGTCGAAGATGAATAGGATCTTGTCTTGCTGCAGCGTAGCGCCTTTGGTGAGGAAGGAAGCCAGCTTTACGCGCTGGGCTTCCCCACCGCTCAGTGTGCTAGCCGACTGCCCCAAGCGAATGTACCCCAATCCTACATCATCGAGCGGCTTGAGGCGCTCCACTAGCTTCGACTGGCCTTGGAAGAAGGTGATGCTGTCGGCAATGGTCATGTCCAGCACCTCGTCAATGCCCTTGTCCTGGTATTTCACATCCAGGATGTCTTGCTTGAACTTGCGGCCGCCGCAGCTTTCACACGTCAGGAAGATGTCGGCCATGAACTGCATTTCGATCTTCACCTGACCCTCACCCTGGCATACTTCGCACCGTCCGCCATCAATATTGAAGCTGAAGTGAGAAGGCTTAAAGCCGCGTGCTTTAGCCAGTGGCTGATCAGCAAACAGCGCCCGAATAGTGTCGTAGGCCTTCACGTAGGTAACCGGGTTGGAGCGGCTGCTCTTACCGATAGGGTTCTGATCCACAAACTCGACGTGCGTTACTTGTCCGTTCACGCCGGTTAGCCGGTCGAATTTACCCGTCGATTCGCCAGCACCGCCACCGAGCTGCTTGAGCAGCGCCGGAGCCAGTATCCGCCGTATTAGCGTAGACTTGCCCGAGCCGGATACGCCCGTTACCACTGTCATCACGTTCAGCGGAAATTTCACCGATACGTTTTTCAGGTTGTTTTCGCGGGCGCCAGTTAGCTCCAACACATTGCGCCAAGTGCGACGCACTTTGGGCACGGGCACTTCGAGGCGGCCACTCAGGTATTGGCCCGTATAGGTTTCAGTATCCTTGAGTAGCTCGTCGTAAGTACCTTGGAACATCAGATTGCCGCCGCCGCTACCGGCCTCGGGCCGATGTCGAGAATCTGGTCGGCTACTTCCATCATCTTTTCTTCGTGCTCCACCACAATCACGGTGTTGCCGAGTTGCTGTAAGGAGCGCAACACTCCAATCAATTGCTCAGCGTCTTTGGGATGCAAGCCAATACTTGGCTCATCAAGAATATACATCGAGCCCACCAGCGCCGAACCGAGCGAGGTAGCCAACGAAATGCGTTGGCTCTCTCCACCCGACAGCGTGCTGCTCAGGCGGTTCAGGGTAAGGTAGCCTAGCCCAACCCGGTTCAGGTACTCTAAACGGTTGGTGATTTCCGTTACTAGCCGTTCGGCCACTTTGGCGTCGTGCTCGTCCAGATCCATGTTCTGGAAAAACTCTAGCGCCCGGCTTACGGGCAGCAGCACCAAATCCGTGATGCTCTGACCAGAAATTTTAACGTACTGTGCGTCTTTGCGCAGACGGGTGCCGCGGCAGTCGGGCAAGTGGTGCGGCCTCGGTAGCGGCTTTGTAGGACGCGGTACTGAATTTTGTGCGTCTGCGTGGCTACCCACTTAAAGTAGTCGTCGAGACCGTCGAAGTACTTGTTGCCTTTCCAAAGCAATTGGCGTTCGGCTTCGCTCAGTTCGTTGTAGGGCCGGTGAATCGGGAAGTCGAAACGAATGCCATTCTTTAGTAGCGGTTTCAGCCACTCACTTTGCTTGTCGGTACGCCAAGGCGCAATGGCGCCTTCGTACACAGTTAAACTCTTGTCGGGAATTACCAGGTCCTCGTCAATGCCTAGCACTGAACCAAACCCTTCGCAGGTCTGGCAGGCACCATACGGATTGTTGAACGAGAAGAAGTTGACACTCGGCTCCTCGAACACCTTGTCGTCCAGCTCGAACCGGTCGGAGAAGGTGCGGGTTTCGTCGTCCAGCTTCACAATGCAGGTACCGTGCCCCTCGAAGAAGGCCGTTTGCACCGAGTCGGAAAGGCGGAACATCAGGTCCTCGTCGCCGGGGTGAATCACGGCTCGGTCTATCATGATGAACACGTCACCTTCTACCTCAGGCTGGCCTTCGGCAATCAGTTCTTCTATGAAAGCAGTTGAACCGTTGGCTACCACCCGTGAATAACCTTTTTGCAGCAGCAAGTCCAACTCCTTGCTCATGGGCCGGTTGTCGTCGGCGCGCAACAGAGGAGCCAGCAGCATCACCCGCGTATCGGCGGGCAACTGCATGAGGTAGTCTACCACGTCGGCTACGTTGTCTTTGCGCACTTGGTCCCCGCTAACCGGTGAATACGTGCGGCCTACCCGCGCAAATAACAGCTTCAGGTAGTCGTAGATTTCGGTGCTGGTGCCGACGGTTGAGCGGTTGTTCTTGATGCTCACTTTCTGCTCGATGGCAATAGCCGGCGAAATACCCGGATATAGTCGACATCGGGTTTGTCCATCCGGCCCAGGAACTGGCGGGCGTAGCTGCTTAGGCTTTCCACGTACATCCGCTGTCCTTCGGCATACAGCGTATCAAATGCCAACGACGACTTGCCCGAGCCCGATAGACCCGTGACAACAATGAATTTATTGCGCGGCAGTGCCACGCTCAGGTTCTTCAGATTATGAACCCGAGCATTTTTTATTAGGATAAACTCGCGCGGATCGAGTTGATCAATTGGGTCGGCCGCGGGGGCAGCCATTTGCAAAGCAGAATTTTCGGCCATAGACGGGGTAACAGCCACAACCGGGGGTTTGGTTTCCGGCGGGTGCGGTTTGCTACAACGAAGGTACGCGGGACGAACGGGAGGTTGGCGCGCCTTCTTGCGGAAAGCCCGATTAGCCGTTGATACGGCTTAGTAAGTACCCGTTTTATTTCTTCAGATACGGCCTCAGCACCCGCGTCCAGATTTCGTAACCGGCCGGGGTCATGTGTAAGCCATCCTCTACGTATAGATCGGAGCGCGGCTGGCCATTAGGACCAAGCATAGGCTTGCCAACATCCGCGAAGCGCAACCGCTGAGGATGCGCCTCAATGTATTGCTTGATTAAAGAATTGGCTTCCTGCATCTTAGGATACAATGCCCAGCGGGCTATGCTCGGTTTGATCGAAACAAAAACCAATTCTGCTTCGGGCAACTTTTCGCGCATCAGCTTCTCAAACTGTAGAAACGAATCGTACACCTGAGCGGGAGTAGCACCGGCTCCAATATCGTTGTCGCCCTCATAGAGTATCACCTGACGCGGCCGATAACGCACTACTAGCTTATCGAACAACTGAATAGCATCGGGAAAGCGTGAGCCTCCAAATGCCCGGTTTAACACCGGTCGACCTTTGAAATCCGTGGCAAGCGTCTTCCACATCCGTATGGAGGAGCTACCATAAAACAGCAAGGGTGCTGTCGGGGGCTTATGCAAACTATCCTGCCGGCTGAAAGCTTGGAGTTCCGCTTTCCACTGTTCAGGATTGATTGGTTCAATAGTTGCCTGACCGTAGCCCTTAAGCACTGATAATACTAGCAGCAAACAGAAAAAGCTGCTCCGTTGAAGTCTTGAGTTAACCATACAAAGAATAACGTGTCCTGATGGCAAGTAAGGTAACCGTTAAGTCTTTATTAAGTCAACAGATGGTGTTTCAGTATCTTACTGCACTTATTTAATAATATTGAATTATTTGGCTAACATGAACACTTATATAGTGCTAGTAATTTGGTAATTTTCGGCTTTATATCTCTTTGGGTGTCGATTCAAGTATTGTATTATAAAACTTTATGAAGAAAAGCTTACAAACTTTCTTTCTATTCTGGCTTATGGTAGTAACACTACCCGCCATAGCAGGTGCTCCCATAGTGCTGAACGGGCAATGGCGTGGCCCATTAAAAGTACCTGGCGGTACAATCGAACTCATTGTTACTATCGTTCCTCTCACCAATGGGACTTACTATGCTGCTCTCGACGTACCGCAGCAGCGCATTTACCGCATGCCGGTAGAGGTAGTCTTGAAAGGCAACGACCTTAGCCTGCAGATCGAGCAGGCAGGTAGTAGTTTTAAAGGCAAGGTTGTAAAGGACGGAGCCATTCTAGCTGGCGTCTGGAAGCAACCTGGTTTGTCAGGAGCGTTAGAAATGCAGCGGGCGGGCTCTGCTACTGCTGCTTCGGGCAAAGTGCGCCTGACGCCTCCCTACCGTGAAGATGACATCAATTTCACCAATGTAGCAGCCAAACTGCGCCTCGCAGGCACGCTAACTGTGCCCGCCGGGCCAGGCCCCTTTCCAGCCGTCGTGCTCCTCTCCGATTCGGGTCCACAAGACCGCGACGCTGGGGAGCAAGAGTATCGTATGTTCAGCATTCTGGCCGATTACCTAACTCGCCGCGGCATCGCCGTACTGCGCTTCGACGACCGTGGCGTAGGTAGGTCGCAAGGCAGTTATTTCAACACCACTACCATCGATATGGTAGGCGATGCGCAGGCAGCTATGAGCTTTTTGCGCAGTCAGAATCTTATCAATCCCGAGCAAGTTGGCTTTATTGGACACGGGGAAGGAGCCAACGTAGCCTTACTAGCAGCTGCTGATGCTAATGTGGGCAAACCAGCTTTTGTGGTATCATTGGCAGGTTATGGCCTCCCCGGGCGTCATGTATTGGTGCAGCAACAGCTAGAAATCATGCGGCTCATTGGTGCTAACCCTGCGCAAGTGAAAGCAGCATTGGCACTACACGTTGAAATGATTGATATTATTCGGCAGACGCCGAACGATGCGGTAGCTCGGAGCAAAGTGGCTTCCACGTTGCGCAACGGCAACACCGACCTCGATCCGCACATGGCGCGTGCCCGGGCTATTCAGCTCACCTCCCCTTGGTCCCGCTACTTCATTGACTTCGAGCCAGCGCGCAAGTTGCCCGACGTAAAATGCCCTGTACTCGCCCTCAACGGCACCAATGATTTGCAGGTAGAAGCCAGTGGCAACTTGGCTATGCTACGCCGGGGTCTACATAACAGCCGGGACGTTAAAACCCAAAAGATTACGGGTGTTAATCATTGGCTACAACCTTTGCAGGAAGAATGGGCCATCGTAAATGGCGAGCAGCAACCCACTTTCTCACCTAAGGCACTGGAATTGATGCGCGAATGGATAGCCGCACGCACCACACAACCAGGTGCTGTACCTGTTACAGTGAAACGTACTTCTCCAGCCAAAGCCAAAATAAGTCGCGAGGTACAAGCCACAAAGCCGCAAGCTAGTCGCTAGACGTTAGCCATACTCACCAGAAAAAAGCCCCGACTGCTGCGCTATACAAGCGCTGGCAGCCGGGGCTTTTTCTGCGCTTAGGATAGAAACACAATACGTGCCTTTGTGCCACTTGTATATGAAGGGGCTACGCTTTCACTGGCTTTGGCGTTAAGTCAAGGCGTCGTAGCTTGTCGGCTCGCCATGCGGTTATTCCTACCACCAGCAGCGTCATAGCTCCCCCAACTACCACAGACTTAACCACGCCCAATAGTCGTGCAGTAACGCCCGACTCGAAGGCGCCAATTTCGTTGGATGAACCAATGAAGATGTTGTTGACCGCTGATACTCGACCTTTCATATACTCTGGTGTATAAGTATGAATAAGAGTCGAACGGACAATAACTGACACTGAATCGAAGACACCCGTCATAAACAGGAGGAACAGCGAAAGCCAGAAGCTGCTTGATAAAGCGAACAGGATAGTAGCCAACCCAAACCCTGCCACTGCCCATAGCAACTTAAGCCCTGCTTTTCGCCGGAGCGGAAAATAGGTGAGCGACACCGCCATTAGCACCGAACCTACTGCCGGCGCAGCCCGCAAATAGCCTAGCCCGTCGGCCCCCACCATCAGCACTTTGTCGGCAAAGACAGGAAGCAAAGCCACTGCTCCACCAAATAACACGGCAAAAAGATCGAGCGAAAGAGCAGCCAGTACCAGTTGGTTTTGGAATATAAACTGCATTCCACTCAAAACGCTTTCCTTCAAGTTGAGCTTTTCCCCTTCTGTAACAGGTAATGGCCGCCCGGCAATGCTGATAAACAACAGCAACGAAAGAGCCATTAAAGCAATATCGACGCCATAGGCGACAGACATACCGAAGTGCGCAAACAATAAGCCACCGATAGCTGGTCCTACTACTGCTGCGGTTTGCCAAGTGGTGCTATTCCAGGTAATAGCGTTGGCAAGGTGCTCACGAGCTGGCATAAGCTGTGGCATAAACGAAAACACAGCGGGCCCTAAGAAACCTCTTGCCACACCACTCACAAATATTACGGCGTAGAGCGGCAACGCTTTTAACTCAACGAGACCAGCCAACGGCACTCGGAAACTAATTCCAGCCGTTAGGAGAGGCAAACCTGTCGGGCTAGCCAGCAGCCATAGCGCTACCGAGCACAACAGCAACACGGCCACCATAGCAACAATAATATTCTTCCGACGCACCGAATCGGCAAGGTGGCCGGCGTAAAGAGACACAACAATGCTAGGAATAGCCTCCGCTAAACCAATCAGGCCCAAGGCAAGTGGATCACCGGTTAGTTTGAACATCTGCCAACTCACAGCCACTCCTTGTACTTGAGTGGCCAGCGTCATACACGCGCGGGCTGAAATAAAGCGGCGGAACTCTGGTAAGCGCAAAGCCGCATAGGGGTCGTGGCGCGGAGTAGCAGAAGCAGTGGGCATGGATTGGAAACGAGCAACTAAGACCCTAAAGGTAAGGCTAGGCTCTAAAACGAGTTCCTAGTTTCCGAGTTCAGGTCGCGGTGGTTCTTCTACAAAGTACCACTGGATATACCTCCAGCTATTCGCCTGTAAAGAGCAAACTGCTCGAGCCCGCAGAAGTTGAACAGCCACTTCTTAAAATCAGCTAAATAGGGTTTTACCGTATTTACATATAATTGTTTGAGCGTTTTCCCGAGCAATATCAGCGTATCGTCTAAATGCGAATCTTCCATCATATGGCCATTTTTCTAAAGCTTACAATAGAGTAAGATTTCCACTACTAAATACTGTTTGCTTACCTAATACTAACAAACAGCTGAGCATTAAATATTGGCTATACTGCACGCTAGCAAGCTCATACGGGTCATCAAACAAAGCGTAATGAGCTTGCATACATTAATTAGTGTAATACAATATTAGCCCTCGCAGGAAGCTGCGCAGGTAATTGCAAGGAATTAATCTAGCGCAACAGAACATAGTTGATTTCATATTCTATATAAAAAGGTTTCACAATGTGAAAAAATATTTTCAACTAACACTGGTTAGGCATTGTGTTTGCCCCGGCAGTTCTCTACATTTGGTACAGAAGGAAATCTTCATCTTTCGTTCATCTAAGAAAATTCACCGGTAATCACGCAATATGGTTTGAAGCTCTACGTTCCCTTATTCGTAGCCTTTATGGAAACCATGCAGCCGAGCGACTCCGCTCTGATTTCACTATATATTGCCGGCAAAGAAGAAGCCTTCGCGCAATTGCTCGAACGTCATAAAGCCCGCGTCTTCACCACCATCATGCTGATTGTGCGTGATGAGGACGTGGCCGATGACTTGCTGCAGGATACCTTTATCAAGGCTATTCACACCATGAAAAGTGGTCGATACAACGAAGAGGGAAAATTCTCTTCTTGGATCTGCCGAATTGCTCACAACCTGGCCATTGATTTTTTCCGTCGCGAGAAGCGCAGCCCGCTGCTCAACCTCGACACAACGAGCCATGCTTTCAATACCCTCTCGCATGCCGAGGAGGGTGTGGAATCCGCTCTGACCCGGGAAGAAACCTACGCCCGACTCCGTGAACTGATACAGGATCTGCCAGCGGCTCAGAAGGAAGTACTAGTGATGCGCCACTACGGCGATATGAGCTTCCAAGAAATTGCCGACGCGACAGGGGTTAGTATCAACACTGCGCTGGGAAGGATGCGTTATGCGCTGATCAACCTTCGGAAGAAGATGGCCGTACAACCAACTCTCTATGATCAAAACCTTACCCAACGAGAAGCTGCTCCGGTACGTGTACAACGAATTGCCAGCTGATGAGCAGCAGGAAGTAGAACAAGCTTTGGCGCATGACCCTGAGTTGGCCGTCGCCTGTGCCGATCTGCTTTTGGCACAACGCACGCTAGATGCTCTGGCTTGTGCGCCGCGCCAACGCAGCACCGACGCTATTTTACAGTATTCACGTACTTTTCTACGCTCGGCGTAACAAGTACCTGGGTAGCTAAGCACCTAGAATAAAAAAACGGAACACCACGAAGCCTGCCATGCGGTAACTTCGTGGTGTTCCGTTTTTTTTATTCTAGGTACTAACTGATTGTTCCTGCCTCTTTGCCGGACGCCCATTATTTCAGCTGTTCCTTGCCTTTGCTACTTTACCATGCGTACTACTGAGCGCTTTCGCAATTTCATAGATTACTTCACCACCAATTTTCCGCAGCCTAAAACTGAGTTGCACTACACCAATCCATACGAGCTTATTGTAGCCGTGGTATTAAGTGCACAATGCACCGATAAGCGTGTCAATCAAATAATGCCTGCTTTAATCGAGCAGTTCCCAACGCCAGCTCATTTGGCTGCTGCTACTGCCGAAGACATATTTCCTTACATACGAAGTGTTTCATACCCGAATAATAAGGCGAAGCACTTAGCCGGGCTTGGTAGACTGCTGACTGACGAATTCGGGGAGAAGTGCCTAGCAGCATCGAAGAATTGCAGCGGTTACCGGGCGTGGGTCGCAAAACGGCCAACGTAGTGGTATCCGTGATTTACAACCAGCCTGCCATGGCCGTGGATACACATGTGTTTCGGGTGTCACACCGTTTAGGCTTGGTTCCTCGCACTGCTACTACTCCCCTTGCTGTAGAGAAAGCCCTAGTAAAGCACATCCCTGAAACATTGATTCCGAAAGCGCACCATTGGCTGATTTTACATGGCCGCTACATCTGCGTGGCTCGTCAGCCTAAATGCGCTATTTGTCCTCTCACAAGTTGGTGCAAATATTACGCAACGAACGTGGCTGTAACCCAAAAACCGTCCTTACTGCCCTAAATAAAGACAAACGAGACGCCAACTAGCACAACTTAGTATAAAACTAGTTCTTGCCAGTACAACAGTTCTCCTCTGTTCTTTTCATGTAATAGCTTGCTCGAGCCTATCCTGCATAATAGCCGCTATTTTCTGACGGTCAAAGGCGTTTGCAGCTAACTCTCGGCCGGCCTCACCTGCTACACGCAGCTGTCGAGGATGCTCAAACAGCTTGCGTAACTGTTCCGCTAGAGCAATTGCGTTGTCGGCTGGAGAGTACCATCCGCATTTATTGCTTTCGACCAAGTCGCGCGTCCAGCCGCTATTGGTAATGATTACAGGAGTGCCCACAGCCAAGCTATCGTAGAGCTTAGCTGGGGAGTTTGCATCTAATACAGGCATTCCTAGAAACGACACCACAGATACATCAGCTAACTTAAACCATGTGAATACCGCATGACGCGGTTGCGGAGGCACTAGGCGGATATAGGAGTGATTGATAGCGGCTTCTCTCAGCAGAGGCTCGTCGTAGCCATGCCCCATGAACAACCAAACAACTTCTGGACACTTAGCGGCCAGGGCTACTGCAGCAGCCACCAGCATCGGGATGTTGTTAGCTCGCCCAAAGGTGCCTGCGTACAGAACAACTCGTCGACCTTGCAGCTGAAGCTGTTGACGTAAATCAGCTATAGCGCTATCGGTGGCACGGGCCGCCAAGTCGAGGTCAGTACCGTTGAGCACAGTAGTTAGCTTCTCCTCGGGAATTCCTAAACGGCGTATGTAATCAGTCATACCCGGCGACAACGGCAGGATATGACGAGCCGACTGATACAAGCTTTTTTCTACAGAGAACATCTGCTTTTGCGCCCACTTGTTAGGCACCGCTCCCATGGCTACCGGAAACGAAGGCCACAAGTCCTGCACCTCAAATACCCACTGTATTCGGCGCCAACGAGCCACCTGAGCGGCGGCCCAAGCCGCCGTCAAGGGCGTACTGATTCCCCAAATTACGTCGGGCTTATCTATTCGCAACCCTTCGCGCAGGGCATAAGCTGCATATTGCCCGAAAGCCAACGCTCGGCGCGGCACACCCATCTTGTTATGATAAGGCACTACAGCAGCACGCATTTCTACCCCCTCTGGCAGCCACGGAAACTCTTGTGTCAGCCGCTGCCGCTCCCAAGTGCGTGTGGTAATAAGCGTGACGCGGTGCGTACGGGCAATATGCGCTAGCAATGCATAATGCCGGCTTGTCGCCGGACAGTCGGGGTTAGTGTGGTACTGACTGAAGACGGCAATATGCACGTAAGAGTAATTATGAGTTGCGAGGGCAGAAGAAAGTAGTCTGCATGCTGGAAGACAACATATCACCCCATTCTTCTACATAGTTATCCCCTACCGTTCTGCCCTTCGTGGCTTAGGCCGATAGCGTGAATCAGTGAGAATATGCTGCGCGTCTTTGTCGGCCATCAGCTGCGCCAATGTCACGTTCGGGTTGTTGGTCATGTACTTGCGCACAATTTGCCAGCCTAACCAAGCACCGACCCGACCCGGGCACGTTTTGTCAATTTCAGGAATATTAGGCCGCTCTCCCACGTATTTCTGAACTACAAAGGGCGTCGTAGTGTAGAGCAGCTTTTTGTCCAGAAAATGCGCCCACACCTTGCTTTCATTGAAATACACTCCGGTTAGCTCTTTGTTGGTATAGCCAATCAGTATAGAATCGGGTGTGCAAGGCAGCACTTGCTCAGCAAAGTAAAGTGACTTACCGAACTGAATCATGTCCGAAAGCATGGTCTGATTGGTCAGTTCTTTCTTGTTGTATTTGCTACTGATAGCCAACGCAGCCGTGGGCAATACATACTCGGGTCGGTACCGACGCAAGATGTAATCGGGAACGTTAGGCCGGTAACGGGCATCTGGACCTACAAAGAAATCCAAGCCTAGCACCATCAGGCTATCATTGACAAACATATCCTGACTCAGCCCCGTCACGAAAGTCTTGACAGGGGGCACCTGAAAATCCTTAAAGTTGTAGCGAATGTGCTGGAACATGCGCTGCAGCTCGCTTTTCAGTTTTTCAGATTCTTGAAAGGTACTATCGGTTTGACGGCCGAGCTGTTGCAGGCCCGCGTTGGTAGCTAAACGAGTGAGCGTGCCGGCTAGCACGTCGTCGGTAGGGAATTGCCGCCGCTGCAAAAACTGGTTGGCAAACAAAGGATGCTGCGTAATGAAGCGCTTGGCGTCGGCACTATTTTTAATTTGAAAAAATGGTTTTTCTAACCGCTCCAACTCTACCGGGGCGCTTACGTTAGCTACTTCAGGGTTAAGTTCACAGGTATTTTGGTCCCGCCTGCATGCAGCGAGCAATACTAAAACGAACCCTAATAGAGCAACAAGGATGGGACGCATATAAGTAGGATTGTAGAACACGCTTCTATCTTTGAGGCGAAAATAGCCTAAAACCAAACGCCAGACGGCCTCGCTTTAGTAAGCCATACTGTTTATTCAGATTGTCCATGAAAAAATTACTTCTAGCACTACTAACAGTGGCAGCTTCAACAGGCGCCGCTTCGGCACAAGTTGAAATCGGCCTGAAACTCTCGCCTTCTGTCACCAATCTGCGCACTGAATCGCCCTCAGCGTCCAGCTTTCAAAATGAAAGCAGCAAACTAGCCATTGGTGGAGGCCTGATAGTAGATTATTTCTTTGGCCAAAACTATGCCTTCAGCACAGGCTTGCAGTTGGTTGGTAAAGGCGGCACTATCAGCTATTTCAATGAATCCGACCAAAAACGCTATGAGCAAAAAATTGGAATTCAATACTTAGAAATACCCGTTACGGTCAAGCTCTTCACCAATGACGTGGCCACTGATACAAAGCTCTACTTTCAATTAGGTGGCTCTTTAGGTGGCGCTATTGCCGGGAAGATTGATGGAAACAAGCGCTTTACTGATCCGGTTACTGGCAATGAAAACAAGGCTCTTGATTACGTTATTCTCCCTGATGCTGCCGTATTGTTAGGTTTCGGCGCCGAATACCAGTTGGGACAAAGTACCAAGGTTTTCGCTGGTCTAAGCTACCACCGTGGCCTACTCAACATCGACAACTACTTTGAAGATGAGCGTGACCTCTCTGATGTAACGCTTAAAAACAGTGAATTTGCTCTTGATTTGGGCATCAAGTTTTAAAACGTGTTGCCTTGAAAACGGGAAAAAGCCCGCGTTGCTTCGAGCAACGCGGGCTTTTCTTCTGTCAGGAGGAGTCGTCGCAGAACGTTTCCGTTAGTCAGTTATTTCAATTTCGCGGTCTTGCAAACGGGCCATAGCAGCAGCAGCGGAGTGCAACTCAATTTCCTCACCTTGCTCGTCCTCGATACGGTAATCAGTTAGGCCGAGGCTCGTATCCTTCACTACTTTGATCCACTTGTAGTACTTCAGATACCATTTCATCTGCTTCGATACCAACCCTTTAGTATAATATGCGTGCAGGAAGGGATGCACGTACAACGTAATACCCGCCTGATTCTGCGTCACCAACAAATCTTCAATGCTATTGTCGATTTCGTCGGTTACCTGAATCGAAGCGGAAATCTTACCGGTGCCGCCACAAGTTGGGCAAGCCTCACCCGTGACGATATTTTCGGCAGGGCGCACGCGTTGCCGCGTGATTTGCAACAACCCAAACTTAGTAATCGGAAGAATGGTGTAGCGAGCCTTATCAAGCTTCATGATGCTATGAACCGCATCTTCCACCTTCTTGCGGCTCTCTGCCGACTTCATATCAATAAAGTCGACGACGATGATGCCACCCATATCGCGCAGCCGCAACTGCCGCGCTACTTCTTTGGCAGCCAGCATATTCACCATTAAAG
Source organism: Hymenobacter volaticus (assembly GCF_022921055.1). Classification (GTDB taxonomy): domain Bacteria; phylum Bacteroidota; class Bacteroidia; order Cytophagales; family Hymenobacteraceae; genus Hymenobacter; species Hymenobacter volaticus. The sequence goes on along the minus strand of NZ_CP095061.1, from coordinate 514,359 downwards.
CCGTAGCTTCTTGGTCACTTTCCTGGTTGCTCTTGTTGCCCGAGTTCACGTCAATGACGTGCAGGGCTTCTGTATGCTCTATTACCAAGTAGCCGCCGCCGGGTACCGTCACAGTTTTGCCAAACAGTGTTTTAAGCTGCTTTTCAATTCCGAGGTGCTCAAACACCTTCACTTTTCCGGTGTAGTGTTTGAGCAGCCCGATTTTATCTGGGGCAATCTGTTCTAAATACCCACGCATTTCCTCATACCGAGCCGGGGTATCCACCGTAATGGCATCAAACGACTCGTTGAGCATGTCGCGCAGCATGGAACTGGTTCGACCCAACTCACCTAGTACCTTGTCGTTTGGCTTAGCCGTACGCAAAGCGGTAAATAGCTGGTCCCACTTACTGGTCATGCTTTGCATGTCGCGGTCCAGTTCGGCCACTTCCCGCCCTTCGGCCACCGTTCGGATGATGACGCCAAAGTTGTCGGGCTTGATAGAAGCAATTAGCCGTTTTAGCCGTTCCCGCTCCGTCTTGCTCACGATTTTCTTCGAGACGCTGATGGTATTCGAAAACGGCACCAACACTAAGTAACGGCCGGCCATGGAAATATCCGTGGAGAGGCGTGGCCCTTTGGTTGATATTGGCTCTTTTACAATCTGGACCACAATCTGCTGGCCCTTCTTGAGTATATCGGCAGCCTTGCCCACCTTATCCAATGGCCCTTCCAGACCAAAAGTTTTCAGTGCGCCTACCGTAATTTTCTGCGACTGTACGCCCCGCACCCACTTGCTAAGCGAAGGAAATTGCTCGCCTAAGTCGCCGTAGTGCAGAAACGCATCCTTTTCGTACCCGATGTCAATGAACGCGGCGTTCAGACCGGGCATAACTTTCTTGACCGTGCCCAGGAAGATGTCGCCCACCGAATAATTGGTGTCGTTGCGGTCGAAATGATATTCGATGAGCCGCTTGTCCTGGAGCAGGGCAATCCGTTCTCCTTCCTGAGTAGAATTAATTATTAATTCGTTACTCAATGGATTGGGTTGTTAGGTACTCCTGATTGATGGCTCGCGGCACCCGAAACCGGTAAAGGGAAGCCGGTGCACGTAGCACCGGCTTCCCTTGCAAGCCTCGGGGAAAGCGAATAAACAGCCACTCTCGGGGATACAAAATGAGAGATAGACGATATTTTCTAGCAAGAAAACTCGCCAGCAAACCCGAAGGCTTACTTCTTCTTGTGACGGTTCTTGCGCAGACGCTTTTTCCGCTTGTGAGTGGCAATCTTATGACGCTTTCTTTTCTTACCGCAGGGCATGTTGTGATGGGTTAAATGGTTGATTGATGGTTTATTTGCCGATGGCTGATGGTAGTGTATTAGGAACCGATGTAGAGGCAAACAACCTCTCATCAATCCATAACACGCTACTATCAGCCATCAGCGGTTTACTGAAGCTTCTGAAGCTGCTCGTCCACCGCGGCCGTGAGGCCCGGGTCCGTGCTCAGACTTTTTGCCTTTTGAAAGGCAACCTTAGCGGCATCATTTGCTCCGGTTTGAGCTAAAGCAACGCCGAGGTAAAACTGTCCGTTCACATTCTCAGGATTGACCTTCGTCAGTTCCCGAAAACGCTCTACGGCTTTATCATACTGGTTGCTTTGCATAGAAAGCAGACCCAGGTTGTAAATGGCCTTCTCGTTGCGCGGGTCGGCCACTAACACTTCACGTAGCAGCACCACTCCTTGAACCGGATTTTCGCTGGCCATGAACGCCATACCCAAGTTGGTTTTAGCATCAAGATTCTCCGGATTGTTTTTCAACACTTTTCCGTAGAGTTCTTGGCACTTAGTTCCCAAAGTTTTCTGGCGCTCTTGCGTGGTTGCAAAGCTGAATGCCTCGAAATAAGCATCGGCAGCCCGCTTCCACGTTTGCTCACCTGGCCGGGCCTGCGCCACTTGCTCCAAGAAGTAACCGGCACTATCAAACTTCTCTGCTGCCTTATACTTGTCTGCCAAGTTACCAGCTATTCGAAGCTTAGCAACTGGGTCCCGCTCGGCAGTATATTGGGCAGTGAGGGCGTTGATTTCGCGGCGTTGCGCAGGAGCTACCGACATGTGTGGCTGCTCTAGCGATGGGCCGTTGGCTGTTTGTTCCTGTTCGCCAGAAGAGGCGACAGCCTTTGAGCCATTAGTATTCGGGCCACCTCCATCACGAGTAGCAGTTTTGGCGGCATCCTGCGCCAACTCCCCTTTGCCTTCCTTAGGCTTGACAATCACTTTTGGCAACAGAAATAAGCCAGCTATTAGCGCTGCGGCTACGGCCAGGAGAATAAGCTGATGCGAAAAGGTACGTTGGGCCATGTGGAAAAAGCAGGCCGCCGGGTCTCCGGACTAGGAAACCCAGCGGCGCAGCCGGCAATATTACGACAATGACGCTTAAGCGTTGGCTAGCGCTTTAATCTTCTTGCTGTTTTTGATCTTCCCAATGAAGGTCTTCGACGGCTTAAAGCTCGGGATGAAGTGTTCGTCGATGATGATCGACGTATTTTTTGAGATGTTGCGGGCGACTTTCTTCGCACGTTTCTTGTTTACGAAGCTGCCGAAGCCGCGTACGTAGATGTTGTTGCCCTCAGCCATCGAGTCCTTCACAACTTTAAAGAAGGCTTCTACGGTAGCCGAAACGTCAGCTTTCTCAATGCCAGTCTTGTCGGCAATTTCGGCGATTACTTCTGCTTTAGTCACGCTGGTAAGTGTACTATGGTGTGAAAAATATGTGCTGGGTCTATTACCCAATCCCAAACGTAAGCCCTTGCCTGGTAGGCTGTTTGCTTGCGAATTGGGGCCACAAAGGTAGTTCCCTTTTTTGGTTTTGCAATAGTAGTACCCGCTATGAAATTTATCTCCTTACTTACGTCCAACTAATTCTTTCTCAAAACATTGACTTCGTCTTCTGCTGCTGTTGCTCATCCCTACTTTTCAACTGCTCTCTTGGAATGGTACCCGCGGCACCGTCGCGACCTGCCTTGGCGTCATACCCGCGACCCTTATGCCATCTGGCTGTCCGAGGTGATTCTTCAACAAACCCGCGTTAAGCAGGGGCTTCCTTATTACCTCACATACATCAGCACGTATCCAACAGTTCAAGAGCTGGCCGCGGCTCCCGAAGATGAGGTGCTTCGCCACTGGCAAGGCCTTGGGTATTATAGTCGCGCCCGCAATATGCACCACACGGCGCAGCAAGTGGTCAACGAATACGGTGGCCGCTTTCCAGAGACGTATGCTGAACTCTTGAAACTGCGGGGAGTCGGTCAGTACACAGCAGCAGCTATTGCTTCTTTTGCTTTCGATGAGAAAGTGGCTGTGCTTGATGGCAACGTGTTTAGGGTGCTGGCCCGGGTGTTTGGCCTCACGCAAGACATTGCGGCTCCCGCCAGTCGGCGAGTTTTCCAAGTGTTAGCCGACCAGCTAATCCCTGCATCAGCCCCGCCGAATTCAACCAAGCCATTATGGAGTTTGGGGCCATCCAGTGCACGCCCATCAATCCAGATTGCTTGTTTTGTCCGTTGCAGAACCAGTGTTATGCTTTTCAGCACGGCATGGTAAACGAGTTGCCTATCAAAAGCAAGGCAAAAGCTGGCCGCACGCGCCATTTCCATTACCTCGTACTACGTCACGCAGATACAGTGTATATGCGTAAGCGCGGGCCAAAAGATATTTGGGAAGGCTTGTATGACTTTGCACTAACGGAAAAAACTGTTGCTGAACTGCCAGCCATAGAACTTCTAAATACCGTGGAGGCACTCGGTGGCCAGTTGGTCACCGATAATGCAGAAGAACCGGTGCATGCTATGCGCCACGTGCTTAGTCATCAGAAGGTGGAAGCGAAGTTTCACCCTGTGTGGCTGCGCGAGCCATTGTCGGAAGCAGCTTTACAAACATCAGGATTGGCAGCTTTTACGCTTGATCAGACAGAGCGATTACCAAAGCCGATTATAATTGCTAATTATCTTAACAAAAATTGGAAATGATTACTAATAAATTTGGTAATCAGATACTATTTTAATATCTTTAAACTTAAATACAAGCACCTAACTCTCTCATTCACACGCAATGGCAGGCATTAACAAAGTAATTTTGGTTGGCAACTTAGGCAAGGATCCTGAGGTGCGTCACCTAGAAGGTGGAAACAGTGTAGCCAATTTTACGCTGGCTACTAACGAATACTATAAAGACAAACAAGGCACTCGTGTTGAACGAACTGAATGGCATAACATAGCTGCTTGGCGAGGACTAGCCGAAATGGCCGAGAAATACCTCAAAAAAGGCCAGCAGGTGTATGTAGAAGGCAAAATTCGTACGCGGCAATACCAAGACAAGGAGAACCAGACCCGCTACATCACCGAAATCATTGCCGATGAAATCACCATGCTAGGTGGCCGCTCGCAAGCTGGCGATGGACCTGTTCAGACGAATGGTACTGCAACCGCAGTAGAGGCTGCACCGCAAACGTTCCGCCAAGAGCCTGAACTGGATCAGTTGCCTTTCTAATACGCTTTCTTAGCATCAATTTTAAGCTCTGGCATTTTGCCAGAGCTTTTTGCGTTTTAGAAGTGTTACTTAATCTTGTAGCGGACTTCGCAAAGGAGCATTTGCTTTGTGGTCTACAAACTTGCTTACTATTCAAGAGGAGTTTGAGGGACGCTTTGCTTTTCTAGGGGCTCTGTGCTCGGAGTTGTTGCTGTAAGGATAGGGTTTCGCGTTACCTTTGAGACACATATTTGCATTGCTGCCAATGCCTGCTTATCGTATTCTACTTGCCTTGTTGACCTTGCTGTTGGTGGTACCCGCCTGTTCCTCGCCGGGCTCCGACGACTATACCCCAAACCCAAGGGCTACAACCGCATCGACTTGCCGCCTCATCGCTACCAGCAGTTGGCGTCGGGTCACCCCTACACGTTCCAGTACTCGCGCTACGCAAAAGTACTGCGCGACTCTTCCTATCTAGCGCAGCCGCACTGGATCAATGTTTACTATCCGGCGCTGAAGGCTAGTGTGCAAATCACTTATTCTGACTTGAAAGGCAATCAGAAGCTGTACAACAAAATGCTGGAAGATGCCCGCAAGCTCACAAGCAAGCACGAAGTGAAGGCCACTGCTATTGATGAGAATATATTGAAAACTCCTTCTGGATTGCGCGTAGCGGTGTTCGAGTTGCAGGGGGAAGTACCTAGCCAGATGCAGTTCTACACCACGGATAGCACCAAGCACTTCTTCCGCGGGGCCTTGTATTTCCGAACGGCTACTGCCAATGATTCGCTAGCTCCAGTAATTGACTATGTCAAAAAAGATATAGTTCAACTGATTAACACGCTGAAGTATCAGTAGAAGGTCAAATTGTTGAATGGCTGAAGGATTGCAGTTGCTTCTCTTATTGGAACAACCAATCTTTTAGCCAGTGAGCCATTCTGCCATTTACCCTTGAGTAATTTCTTTCAAACCAAGATTGAATATTTGCGCGGCGTAGGGCTGCAACGAGCGCAGCTCCTCCAAAAGGAGCTGAACTTGTTCACGTACGGTGACCTGATTCAGCGTTATCCGTTCCGCTACCTCGACCGCACGCAGTTCTACAATATCTGCGACCTGCACGACGACCTTCCTTTCGTGCAGGTGAAGGGCATTCTGCGCAACCGTGAAGTGGTGGGCGAAGGCCCTAAGAAGCGCATGGTGGCTAAAGTAGCTGACGCCAGCGGTGAGCTTGATTTGGTGTGGTTCAAGGGCGTAAACTACCTGGAAAAGGTCATCAAGAACCACCAGGAATACATCGTATTCGGCAAACCCACCATGTTCAATGGGCGGCCTCAGATGGCACACCCGGAAATGGAGGAAGTAACGGAAGCGAAAGCTGGTCAAAGCTACCTACAACCGGTTTACAACACGTCGGAGAAGCTCAAGAACTACCACCGCGTTGATAGCAAGGCTATTGCCCGGATGGTGGCCGACCTGCTGAAGCTGGCACTGCCTCATATCCACGAAACACTTTCGGTGGATTTGATTCGGCAGTATGGGCTGATGGATAAGGCTACTGCTATCCAGCAAATTCACTTTCCGCAAAGCACAGAGCTACTGCAAGCCGCTCGGTTCCGGCTGAAGTTCGAAGAACTGTTTTACGTGCAGCTTAAGCTGTTGCGTCAGCGCGACCAGCGTAAGGTGGAGCTAGCCGGGCAGATATTCAAGGAAGTGCCCACGCTGGTGCATTTCTACAAGAACGTGCTGCCCTTCGATCTTACCGGTGCGCAAAAGCGGGTTATCCACGATATCTACAAAGATTTTTGCACCGGCAAACAGATGAACCGCTTGCTGCAGGGCGACGTGGGCTCGGGCAAAACCATTGTGGCCTTTATTAGCATGCTCATGGCCGCCGACAACGGTGCGCAGAGCTGCCTTATGGCCCCACCGAAATCCTAGCCGATCAACATTACATCGGGCTCAAGCAGTTTGCGGACTTACTTGGTATTAAGATCGGTAAGCTCACGGGCAGCACGCGCACCGCCGACCGCCGCGTGCTGCACGAGCAGTTGCGCTCCGGTGAGATGCATATGCTGGTGGGCACTCATGCTTTGCTCGAAGACGTGGTGCAGTTTCGGAACTTAGGCTTAACTATCATGGACGAGCAGCACCGCTTCGGAGTGGCGCAACGCTCGAAATTGTGGCAGAAGAATCCGCACATCATCCCCCACGTGCTCGTGATGACAGCCACTCCTATTCCGCGCACCTTGGCCATGACCTTGTATGGTGACCTAGATGTGTCGGTGATTGATGAGTTGCCGGCGGGTCGTAAGCCAATCGTTACCGTCCACCGCTTCGACTCCAACCGCCTCAAGGTATTCGGGTTTCTGCGCGACCAAATTAACCTCGGTCGGCAGGTCTACATCGTGTATCCGCTGATCGAGGAAAGCGAAGCCATGGCCGACTACAAGGACCTCATGGATGGCTACGAGAGTATCGCCCGAGCCTTTCCAGAGTTTCAAATTAGCATCGTACACGGTCGCATGAGCGCCGCTGAAAAAGACAGCGAAATGCAACGGTTCGTGAAGCGCGAAACGCAAATCATGGTAGCTACTACTGTAATCGAGGTTGGCGTAAACGTGCCTAATGCCTCGGTTATGGTTATTGAGAGCACCGAGCGGTTTGGGCTCTCGCAGCTACACCAGCTTCGGGGTCGTGTGGGCCGGGGTGCCGACCAGAGCTACTGCATCCTCATGTCGGGCTACAAGCTGAGCAAGGACTCGCGCACGCGGATTGAAACGATGGTGCGTACCAACAACGGCTTCGAAATTGCCGACATCGACTTGAAATTGCGCGGGCCCGGGACCTGATGGGAACCCAACAAAGCGGCGTGCTAGACTTGTTGATTGCCGATTTGGCGAAGGACGGTCGGATACTAACGGAATCGAGAGCAGCGGCACAGCAACTCATCAACGAAGACCCGGGCCTCAATCATCCCGACAATGAAAATATTCGTCGGCATATTGAGGGCCTTCCTGCTACAGCCGTGAACTGGAGCCGCATTAGTTGATGGAGGCGGAAAGCATAAAAAAAGCGACTCGTATGAGTCGCTTACTTGAACTGTTAGAAGCTCTTCGCTGAACTAGCAACCGGGCTCATTGTGTGCCACAGTCGGCTATTCTCTGTTTTGGCAGCCTGCTGATTGAAAGATACTGGCTTAACTGTAATCGGATTATCTGCTGATTCTACTTTTGCTGTGTTAAGTATTGCATCGGACTGCTTTGCCAACTTACCAACAACAATAAGAGCGAAGAGAAGCGTGAATCGAACTAAAGACTTCATAAGAGAATAGAGGAGCAGGCTATAGTGGCGTTGCGGAACAAAGTTAAGGCCAAATCTTACCTTTCAAGCAATCTTTTAGGAGAAAACAGTTCTTCTAATATTTCATAAAATTACTAAAACGCAATTTCAACGCTGTTAGAGGGATGTATCAGGCAATAAAACTTGACTTTATATAAGTTTTTATTAGCAAGATATAAACACTTTTTGCGACCTCACTTTTGCTTGGTTCACCACTAAAAACCTTGCAAATTAAATACATACCCAATACAAAGCCATTATCAGTTGCATTATGAATACGTAAACAAATGGTTATCCATAAAAGGCATTTATCCCAAATGATAGGACGCATACGCATACTCCCAGACTTAATACCTTTGTAGAATACAGTTTCCTTTTCAGCCTGTTTTTTCATTTAACCTACTTTGCTTGTGCGCTTCAACTATCTGCTAGCTGCTGGTACTATTGCCTTCACCTTGCTACTTGCTCCGACCGGGGTGTCAGCTCAGAAGGTAAAGTCGGCCCCTTTCAGTTATCTCCCCGAACGCTCCGATGACCGGTACAACCAGCGCGTATCTCGTAAAACGCTACCGCTAACCGGCGGTGGGTTTATAATTCTTGCTCACAAATCGGCTACTGAATACGCTATTGAGCGCTATGATGCAGAACTAAAGCGTCTGTGGAGCACAGCTCTACCCTTCACTGCTGAGCAAGCCGTTGAAGGTTTTACTGCTAGCAGCGGACAAGCTCTAGTAGCGGTTTATGATAAGAGCGGCGCTACCCAAAGTATTTCAGCTCAAGCCATTGACTTAAGTAATGGCCAAAAGTCTCCGCTGAAGAAGTTAACCGAAACTGGCTTGCGTGACCGGCGCCCTGGCGTGACCTTTTCGCCAGATGGCAGCAAAACGGTGGCTTGGCGCTATGTTGCTCGGAACAACCAGATTAAATCTATTAGCGCCAGCGTATTCGATGAAAAGCTAACCAAGCTCAAAGACCGTTCTTACGACTTTAGCGACCAAGGCGCGTTCTTCTCAACCACCGTTCACGTCGGCAACGACGGCGCGCAGTACGTGACGCTCGTGAGCGATGAAATGAAGAAGCTCACCGTTCGGCGCTACCGCAACGACAACAATGACATCAAGGTCATGTCGGTGTCGGTGGGGGGCACGTTTGGGGGCAAGGTGGTCAACGTGTTTGATTCTCGATTTGTGCTACAACCCGATAATGTGCTTTATGCTGCTGCTATTTGCAATGAGCGAGAAAGCGGCCTTTATCATAGCTTAAAGGTGGTAAAGTTTGATTTTTCGGGCGAAGGAGACATGAAGTTTGCTCCCGAATTCAGCTTTACGCCGGAGTACTTAGCTGAAACCAACAAAGCCACCGCCGCCACAGCCAAACGCCTAGAAGACATATACCTCACCGACTTGCTGCTTACCGACGAAAAGCAGTTGGTGGTAGTAGGTGAAAAGAAGTTCGAAGAAGGCGGTGACGATTCGCCTGGCCATACCCGTGAGCTGCACTTATTTGGCTACAATGAATTTCTGTCGCCGGCCTGGCACAGCGTTGTTGCCAAAGATCAGGTAGCACCTGCCGCCGAAGGTTTCAGCAGCATCGGCTACCGAGCCGCCGTCTATGGCTCCGACTTACAGTTGATGACTTGGGAAAAGCTGAAAGGCAAATCGGATCTGTACTTACGGCGCGTGAACTTGCAGACGGGCGTGGTACAGCCCCAAAAGGCCTAGGCTTGAACGTAGCCGCCGACCAAAACCCATCCTATGTGAAAGATTTTACGGCTTGGCTTGATGCAAAGACGCTTATTGGTGTTAGCCGGCCTAGTAAGAAATCGGCGGCCTTAATGCTGAATAAGATTGTAGTGAAGTAGTACCTTACATCAATAGAGCAACCTAAGACACCAACAAAAAGCCGTTCCAGCTAGCTGGAACGGCTTTTTGTTGATACAACTATTAGGCAAGTCATTAACTCATGGGAAGATGCCCAATGATTGATAGCTCACGCCTATTTTCTCGATGGCATTATAGAAGGCAGCCGTCCGCAGGTCATTGATGCCATCTACCTCATCCATTACCCTCCTAATAGCATGGTAAGCGGTAATCATCGTGTCTTCTAGCCCGGAATGTACAAGGTCAATTTCATCGGCACCGTGTACAATCAGTTCCCGCTCTTGGGGGTGATAGTTTTGCCAGTGGTTCGCTCAATGGTTTCTACTAGGCGCTTCATAGCCGCCTCCTCGGCTCGTTTACCCATGCGGCCGAAACGCACATTCGACAAGTTTTTCAGCCATTCGAAGTAGGACACCGTGACGCCACCAGCGTTGAGATAGAGGTCAGGAAGAATAACGATACCGCGCTCCAGCAAGATTTGCTCTGCGGCTTGTGTGGTCGGGCCGTTAGCTCCTTCAGCAATGATTTTGGCTTTGATATTAGCCGCGTTGCCTTCGTGAATTTGGTTTTCCAAGGCAGCAGGCAAAAGCACGTCGCACTCATATTCGAGCAAGTCCAGTGAATCGGCTACGTCTTGGGCTCCTTCGAAGCCACAAATGGCGCCAGTGTCCTGCCGGTGCTTGAGTACAGCGGATACATCCAACCCGTTTGGGTTGAAAATACCTCCTTCCCGCTCCGCAATACCCGTGATGATAGCCCCGGCAGCTTGGCAGAAATGGGCGGCATAGTATCCTACATTGCCTAATCCTTGCACAATGATGCGCTTACCGGCAATGCCGCTGCTCAGCCCTATTTTCTCCAGCATGAGCTGATCCATCAGCAGCTCACGAAGCCCGTAGAATACCCCAAGACCGGTAGCTTCCGTACGGCCCCGGATTCCTCCCTGCCCTACTGGCTTACCGGTTACGCAGCCTAAGGCGTTGGTGTCGCCGTATTTGAAGGTGAGATAAGTATCGGCAATCCAGGCCATTTCGCGGCTGCCGGTACCGTAGTCAGGTGCTGGCACATCCATGCCGGGCCCAATCAGGTTTTTCTTAATTAGTTCGCTGGCATAGCGGCGCGTTACCCGCTCTAGGAGTTGCTCAGAACTGGTGCGCGGATTGATTTTTACGCCTCCCTTGGCTCCACCGAACGGAACATCTACTAAGGCACACTTGAAAGTCATGAGCGTGGCCAGAGCCATTACCTCTTCCTCGTCCACATACACACTGTACCGAATGCCGCCTTTGCTAGGCAGTTTGTGGTGACTGTGCTGTACGCGGATGCCTTCAAATACCTGCACGTGCCCATCTACTTCCACCGGGAAGTTCACTTTGTAGATGCTGTTGCAGACCCGTATCTGGGCGATGATGCCAGGATCAAGCTTCGAGAAGCTGGCTGCGTGGTCATAAAACCGCAGCACGCTTTCATAAAAGTCTTTGCCCTGTACCTGTTCGTTGGCCATAATCTGTGGGATTTAGGAGTGGACGTGTGTTTGGCAAACGCATAGCACAACAATCCGTTGCACCCGAAACAACAAAGCCACCTCTGAAACCAGGGGCGGCTTTGTTTGCCTGCATACACGGCCTAAGCCGCATAATTCTAAATATCCGTCTGCAACCGTGATTTAGTAGGCATACTCGTTGGCCGCAATTAGCACGTCGGCAATGCGACGGCGCGCTTCTTTGGCGTTGTATAGGTCGGCTTTGGTGAAACGCTTGAGACCCATAGCCAGCAGACGCTGCTCGTCGCCTTCGGTCATAGTAGCAATGGCGTCCTTACCGAACTTAGTTACCTGATCTACCGTGTCGTAGAGGTACACGCGGGCAATATCTATTTGCGTCGACAAGGTTTCTTCACCTTTCACACCAACTTCTTTCTCCACGCGAAGCAAGGTGCTTTCGGCCGTATAAACCTTGATGGCCATGTCAGCGATGTTCATCAGTACCTCTTGCTCTTTCGCCAGCGAGTTCATGTACTTCTGCACCGCCGTACCAGCTATCATCAGGATAGCCTTCTTCAGCTTGGCAATCGTCTTCTTCTCGGTAGCAAACAGGCCGGTTTCGTCTTCTAAGTTGAAGTCTGGAATAGCCATCAGTTCCTGCTGTACAGCTTGAGCAGGACCCATCAGGTCAAGCTCGCCTTTCAGAGCTTTCTTCAGAATCATGTCAACGGCCAGCATGCGGTTGATTTCATTGGTGCCCTCGAAGATGCGGTTGATACGCGAATCCCGGTAAGCACGGTCCATGGGATAATCGGCCGAGAAGCCGTAGCCGCCATATACCTGCACACCTTCGTCTACCACATAGTCAAGCACTTCCGAGCCTTCTACTTTCAAGATGGCACACTCTACGGCAAACTCGCGGGCGGCACCTAGCAATGCCTCGTTGTGGCTCTGGCCTTTGCTGAGGAGTTCTTGCTCCATGCGCGCAATGTCCATACCGGCGCGGTAGATGGCCGACTCCACTGCGTAGATGCGAATAGCTTGCTGCGCCAGTTTGTGCTTGATAGCGCCAAACTTGGCAATCGGCAGTTTGAACTGCACCCGCTCGTTGGCATATTTGATGCTCAGCGTAGAAGCCATTTTGGTAGCGCCCAAACAAGCAGCGGCTAGCTTGATGCGGCCAATGTTCAGGATATTGAAAGCAATGAGGTGGCCTTTACCAATTTCACCAAGCACAGCCGACTTTGGCACTTTCACATCAGAGAGGAACACCTGACGAGTCGAAGAACCCTTGATGCCCATCTTGTGCTCCTCGTTGCCGAGGCTCAAACCCGACGTGTTGCGCTCTACAATGAAGCCAGTGAATTTGTCGCCGTCTACCTGAGCAAATACGATGAACACGTCGGCAAAACCGCCGTTCGTAATCCACATCTTCTGGCCGTTGAGCACATAATGCTCACCGTCTTCGGTGGGAATAGCTTTGGTTTTGGCACCTAGCGCATCGGAGCCCGAGCCCGGCTCAGTAAGGCAGTAAGCGCCCATCAATTCGCCGTTAGTCAGGCCGGGCAGGTACTTGTTCTTCTGCTCTTCGTTGCCGAAGTACAGAATAGGTAGCATGGCAATGCCTGTGTGAGCCGCAAAAGCAACCGGAAACGAGTGGCCACCGCCCACACCTTCCGTCACGCGCAGGGAAGTCGTGAAGTCCATATCCAGGCCACCGTATTGCTCCGGAATGCTTACCCCGAACAAGCCAAGCTGACCAGCTTTTTCCATCAGGCCGCGCATCAGGCCCTCCTCGTGGTTGTCTAGACGCTCAAGCAACGGCTGAACTTCTTTCTCCACAAAGTCCAGAGCCGTCTGGTGCATCATGTTCTGCTCTTCCGAAAAATCGGCGGGCGTGAATATGTCTTGGGCGTCGGTCTCTTTAATAATGAACTCGCCGCCTTTCACAAGCTTGTTGGTTACTTCCATGACTAAGGTGAGAATTGTTGTAAGAGGTTTTATTGATGTCTAGAGAAGCGGCAAGATGTTCGGCTTGCCGAGTATTTTTAGCCTAAAGTGTCCTTGAGGTTGAGTTACCGAAATATACGAAAATATGTTATGCTTGCCGACTACTTAACGAAAAGAAAACCCCGTTTGTTCGGGGCTTTCTTTTTTGTAAAGTGCTAGCTGTCTATTGTACTAGCGTATCTAAGCTTAACAACAAAGCGGATGAGCTCTGCTACTTCAGCAGCTCGTAAATACCCGCTACGCCTTGGCCGCCCCCTACGCAGGCAGTTACCATACCGTACTTCTGGCCACGCTGGCGCAACTCGTGGAATAGCTGAATGCTGAGCTTAGCGCCGGAGCAGCCAAGTGGGTGACCGAGCGCAATAGCGCCGCCATTCACGTTCAGCTTGCTCTCATCAATACCTAGCTCGCGCACTACCGCAATGGACTGCGAAGCAAATGCCTCATTAAGCTCAATTAGGTCGATGTCGTCGAGCTTCATGCCGGCTTGCTTGAGCGCCTTCGGAACTGCTTTAATAGGGCCCATCCCCATGATGCGCGGGTCGATGCCTTCAGTAGCATAAGTTATCATGCGGGCAATCGGCTCCAGGTTCAATTCCTTCACCATCCGCTCTGACATTACTAGCACGAAGGCGGCGCCATCAGAGGTCTGCGAAGAGTTGCCGGCTGTAACGGTACCGTTGGCCGCGAATACTGGCTTTAACTTGTTCAAAGCCTCGACCGAAGTGTCGGCCCGTGGGCCCTCATCGGTATCGACTACGTAGGAGCGAGTTTTCTTTTTGTTGGTAGCCTGGTCGAGGTATGTTTCCTCTACCGTGATAGGCACTATCTGCTCCTTGAACTTACCTTCCTGAATAGCTTTAATAGCCTTCTGGTGGGAATTATAGGAGAATTGGTCTTGATCTTCGCGGCTGATTTTGTAGTCCTGCGCTACAGCTTCGGCAGTCAATCCCATACCGAGGTAGTAGTCCGGATGCTGTTGCGCTAGCTTGTAGTTGGGCACCGTTTTCCAGCCAACGGTAGGCACCATGCTCATGCTCTCCGTGCCACCGGCCACAATGCAATCAGCCATACCAGCAGAAATTTTGCTGGCAGCCATAGCAATAGTTTCCACGCCGGAGCCGCAGTAACGGTTTACAATGAGGCCTGATACGTTGGTAGGCAGCGCTAGCAACGAAATCAAGCGGCCCATTTGCAATCCTTGCTCGGCTTCGGGTACCGCGTTGCCAACCATCACGTCGTCGATGCGGCTAGGGTCGAGAGCGGGCACGGAGGCCACCAAGTGCTTGATGACGTCGGCCGCGAGATCGTCGGGCCGGGTGAAGCGGAAACCGCCGCGGTTAGCTTTGCCTACTGCGGTGCGGTAACCGGCTACGATATATGCGTTCATATATTTAATCTTGAAGAAAGTAGTGGGATTAGAGCTAGTTGACTCTAGTTCCGCTCGCTGTGAAGAACGAGCCAGGGGAGTTTCTTAATTTGTAGAACAATACTGCGTAAGCCTTTCGTTCTACCATTTCACCTCTCCCCTAGCCCATCCAAGTCGAGTGGAGCTAGGCTATTGACTCTAGTTTCTCAAGGGTTTGCCGGTAGTCAGGATGCTTTGAATACGCTCCAGCGTCTTCCGCTCGCCGCAGAGGCTTAGGAAGGCTTCGCGCTCCAAGTCCAGCAGGTACTGCTCCGACACTTCCGTTGGGCTGCTCAGGTCGCCGCCGCACATGATGTAAGCCAACTTGTTGGCAATTTTCACATCATGATCGGAGATGTAACGGCCTTCCTTCATGGCGTGTACGCCCGTCAGGAACATGCCCAAAGCGCCCTTGCCTTGTGCCTTAATGTTGGTTTTCTGCGTCGGTTGCGTGTAGCCATCTTCGGCTAGCTCGATAGCGGCGGCCTTGGCCTGCGCTATCACGCGGTTGCCATTCACCACTACCTCATCACCGCGGCGCAGGAAGCCTAAGTCGAAAGCTTCGGCAGCGGAAGTGGAGACTTTGGCCGTGCTGATGGTCATGAAGGTGTTGCGGAGCAGGTTGTACTCGGGCTCGCCTTCTTCGTACTTGGCTGCGGTGCGCAAGGTCATTTCCTTGGTACCTCCACCGCCGGGGATCAGACCTACTCCGAATTCTACAAGGCCCATGTAAGTTTCAGCCGCGGCTACCACCCGGTCGCAATGCAGGTTCAGCTCGCAGCCACCGCCTAAGGCTAAGCCATGCGGCGCGCCCACCACCGGAATGCTGCTATAGCGCATCCGCATCATGGCTTGCTGGAACTGAGCAATCATCAGGTTCAACTCGTCGAAGTCCTGGTCCAGCGCGAACATGTACACGAGGCCCAAGTTGGCACCAGCCGAGAAGTTCGTGGCATCGTTGCCGACCACTAAGCCGCGGAAGTCTTTTTCAGCTAGTTCCACGCCCTTCATCAGGCCCTGAATAACATCAGAACCTAATGCGTTCATCTTGGAGTGGAACTCTACATTCAGAATACCGTCGCCTAGGTCAATTACCGAAGCACCCGAATTCTTCCATACCACTTTACCGGTGGCGCGCAGGTTATCGAGAATGATGAAGTTTTCGAGGCCTGGAATAGCCTTGTAGGCTTTCGAGTCGATATCGTAAAACTGCTTTACGCCCTGCTCGTTTACCTTGTAGAAAGTGGTGTTGCCGGCAGCCAGCATTTCTTCCACCCACGGAGCTACCGTCTTGCCTTCGGCTTGCGCCAGCTCTAGGCCCTTCTGCACATCAAGGGCGTCCCAAGTTTCAAACGGACCCATTTCCCAGCCAAAGCCAGCACGCAGCGCATCGTCAATCTTGTAAAGCGAGTCGGTGATTTCGGGAATCCGGTTGGAAACGTAAGCGAAAAGGCCCGCGAAGGTTTTGCGGTAGAAATCAGCCGCCTTGTCTTTGCCAGCTACCAGCACTTTGAAGCGGTCCGCTAGTTTCTCAATCGGCTTGGTGGTTTCCAGTGTGGCAAACTTCACCTTGGCGCTCGGCTTGTATTCGAGCGTGTTCAGGTCGAGGGCTAAAATCTCGGATTTGCCGCCCTCGCCGCGTACTTTCTTATAGAAGCCTTGGCCGGTTTTGTCGCCGAGCCATTTGTTCTCCGCCATCTTCTTAATGAAGTCGGGCACTTGGAACACGGCTTTGGCTTCGTCGTTGGGCAGATTTTGCGCCAAACCATTGGCTACATTAATCATCGTATCCAAACCAACCACATCCGACGTTCGGAAGGTAGCCGACTTGGCGTGGCCGATAACGGGTCCGGTAAGCTTATCCACTTCCTCCACCGTCAGCCCAAGCTGGCTTATCACCTGCACCACGTCCATGATGGCGAACACACCGACGCGGTTGGCAATGAAGGCGGGGGTATCTTTGGCTAGTACCGTGGTTTTGCCCAAGTACAAGTCACCGTAGTGCATTAGGAAATCAACGATAGCCGGATCGGTGTCCGGCGTTGGAATGATTTCGAGCAGCTTCAGGTAGCGCGGCGGGTTGAAAAAGTGGGTACCGCAGAAGTATTTCTTGAAGTCATCGGAGCGGCCCTCCGTCATCATATGAATCGGGATGCCGCTGGTGTTGGAGGTGATAAGCGTACCAGGCTTACGGAACTGCTCTACCCGCTCAAAGATGCTCTTCTTGATATCGAGGCGCTCCACTACCACTTCAATGGTCCAGTCGCAGCTCGCAATATCCTTGAGGTTATCGTCGAAGTTGCCAGTTTTAATGCGGCTAGCGTCGCCTTTGCGGTAGAGAGGCGCAGGATTGCTGGCAATAGCCGCTTGCAGCGCTGCATTCACGGTGCGGTTGCGTACAGCAGGGTTGTCCAGCTTCAGGCCTTTCGCTTCCTCCGTGGGCAGCAACTCTTTGGGGCGATATCGAGCAGCAGCACCTGCACCCCGATGTTGGCGAAGTGGCACGCAATGCGCGAGCCCATCACACCAGAGCCCAATACAGCTACTTTTTTGATGGTACGATTCATTCGTGGGGAGAATGAGTGGGTGAGAAATGAGGAATTCAGAAAGAAAACTTAGCTAACTATTCGTCATGCAGAGTATGTCCGAACACGACGGTCTTGCCAGAGTTATTTAACCCCGGCTCTTAAAGTGGCCGTGGCTCCGTAGTCGAAGATTCGGAACGCAACTGCTTTAGCTGAAAATCGTCGAAAAGCGTTTTGCCCTCGATCATGCCCGTAATCTGCCCTATCACCTTGAACATGATATCCAATTGATTTTGAGGGATTTTCTCACGTACTTTCAGATTGAAATGGCGCACCGTTTGACGCGAAATTTCCTTGCCGCGCAAGCCCTCTTCGGTCAGAAAAATGCGAACCGAGCGTTTGTCTTGGGTGTCGGCTTGCTTGTAGATTAGGCCCTTCTCTTCCATAGAGCGCAAAATGCGCGTGAGGGAGCGAGTTTCGAGACCCAACAAAGGCGCAATCTTGGTTGCCGGTGTGCCGTTCTCTTGGTCGATATTCAGCAGGACGAAGCCAATGCTGGTGGTGATGTCGTGCTTGGCCGCCTGCGTATTGTACATGCGCGAAATGGCGTGCCAAGCAACTTTAATGTTATAATCGACGGTTTCTTCGGGTTTCATCAGTAGAGAGCAAGTCCGGTAAACATACGAAAATATGTTATGCTTGCATACTAAGTTTCTTGAAAAAAGTTAGGCCGATCTTCTTTGCTGCCATGCAGAAAGAAAATCAGCCCATGCTTCTCGTAAGCAGCAGCACATACAGCTACTGCCAACCACCTTTAATGCTTTTCTGCCTGATGCTTTTCGCTGGCGTGCTGATACAGGCTCTCGATCAGCTCCTTGTTGTTATTGGAAATGATCTTGCGCTTAACTTTCAATGTGGGAGTCATTTCGCCGGTTTCCACCGACCAAAGTTTGGGCAGCAACACAATCTTTTTGACTTGCTCCCACTGTGCAAATCCGTTATTGTATTTGTGCACGAGGTCTTCGTACATCTTCACCACTTTCTCGTTTTTGACTAGCTCTTCGTTCGCGCAGTTACAGTCCACGCTGTTGCGTTTGCACCACGCCTTGAGGTCATCGAAGGAAGGAATAACGAGTGCCGATGGAAACTTCTGACCGTCGCCGACTACCATGCACTGCTCCACCAATGGCGACTCTTTTAGTTTGCTTTCAATTACTTGCGGCGCGATGTACTTACCGCCGGAGGTTTTGAACATCTCTTTCTTACGGTCGGTAATCTTCAGGAACCGACCGTTCACTAGCTCGCCAATGTCGCCGGTGTGGAACCAGCCTTCCTCGTCGAATTCCTTGGTCGTTAGTTCTGGCTTGTTGTAGTAGCCCTTCATCACCGACTCCGACTTAGTTAGAATCTCGCCGTCTTGGGCAATTTTCACCTCGGTGTTGTCGATGATGGGGCCGACGGTACCAATCATGTTGTTTTCAGGCTCATACCCACCAACGGCAATCACAGGCGATGTTTCGGTGAGGCCATAGCCTTCCATCACGCGAATGCCAGCAGCCCAGAACACCCGCGCCAAACGTGGCTGCAAGGCGCCACCACCACTCACAATGCACCGCAGGTTACCACCTAGCGCTTCACGCCATTTGTTGAAGATTAGCTTGTTGGCCAGTGCTAGCTGCGTGTTATAGAAGAAACCCTGGTCTTTCTGCGTGTCGTACTTCAGCCCCAAATCCAAGGCCCAGAAGAATAGGTTTTTCTTTACGCCGTCCAGTTGATGGCCTTTGGCTACTATCTTATCATACACCTTCTCTAGCAGGCGGGGCACCGTAGTGAAAATCTGCGGTTTCACTTCCCGCAGGTTGTCGGCAATTACCTCCATGCTCTCGGCATAGTAGATGCTTACCCCATAGATAAGGTAGAGGTGCGTAACCATCCGCTCGAAGATGTGGCAGAGCGGCAGAAAGCTCAGCGCTTTGTCGGCGGACGTGACGGGCACGAAACGCTTCACATTGCGGCAGTTGCTAAGGATGTTATTGTGGGTTAACATCACCCCTTTTGGCTGCCCCGTCGTGCCGCTCGTGTAAATGAGCGTCAGCAAATCGTCGGGTTCTACGGCTGCTTTGATAGGCTCTAAATCGGCAGGGTTGCCTTTTTTGCCCAACTCTAGCAGCTCGGAAAAGTGCCGGGCGTTGGGCAGTTTGTCGAAACTAAAAACGTTTTCAGCCGGAATGTTTAGGCCTTGCGTTGCTTCGCGCACTTTGTCGAGCAGCTTTTGGTCGGATACGAAAATTGCCTTTACCCCCGCGTCAGTGAAGATGTATTTGTAATCCTCCACCGTGATACTCGGGTACATCGGCACGCTGGTAGCTCCAAGCTGCGAAATAGCGAAATCAGCAAGGATCCACTCGGGCCGATTCATGGCAATGATGGCCACTTTGTCGTTTTTGCCGATTCCGAGTTGCAGCAAGCCTAGGCTCACTAGGTTTACTTGGGTGGCAACCTCATCGGTACTAATCGGAGTCCATTGGCCGTTGATTTTAGAAGCAAAGCAATCCGGCTTGTTGTACTTCTGCTGAAGATGAGGGAGAATATCGAAGGTGCGACGAATATCCATGGGATGAGGGCGGGAGGTGGGTTAGGCAGGAAACGGAAGTAGTTCTGAATTGCGTATCGGCAACTTATTGGCCTGGAACCGCTGCCATAAATAACAACTTTTTTTCACGCAAAGCCTAGTCTGAAAGCTGGACCGGACGCGGTAAGCATGGGCCGTGGCGGCAATTGGTGTAGCTTTGCTGTAGTCCGCACTGTTCGCGCTCGATGAATCTGGCCATCTTTTTCAACCCGCTCCCGAAGAGCTAGTTTCTTCTGCTTCCTCCCCTAGTACGCTGGCCGGTTGCGTTTCGCCTTTTTTGGATGTGTTTCCAGACTGGCGAACGGCCGATATAGCGCTTATTGGCCTCGATGAATGGCGGGGCAGCGCTGCTGGTACGCCTGCTACGCAAGGAGCCGACGAAGTCCGGCAGCGCTTCTACCAATTACAAAGAGGCACCGGCATTATCCGACTGGCCGACTTAGGTAATTTGCGGCCTGGCCTCACGCTCGATGATACGTACCAGCGCCTGCGCGAAATTATTGCGGCTCTTCTCGAACATGGCACCGTACCTATTCTATTGGGAGGCTCGCACGACCTTGACTACGGGCAGTTCTTGGCTTACGAAACCCTGGACCGTACCGTAAGCTTTGCCACTATCGACGCCCGCGTGGATATGGCGCAGGAAGCTGGCTCGCGCGCCGAGGACAGCCATTTGCGGCGCATGCTCATGCACGAGCCCAACTTCTTATTCAGCTTTGCACAGCTAGGGCACCAGCAATACTTGGTAGCGCCCGACGTGCTAGCCGCGCTAGAGAAAATGCACTTCGAGCGGCTCCGGCTAGGTCAGATCCGTGACGATATCCGGCAAGCGGAGCCGCTGTTGCGCCACGCCGATTTTGTGAGCTTTGATATAGCGGCTATTCGCTGGAATGACGCCCCCGGCTATTACCCGGCCAACCCTTTTGGGCTGACCAATGAGGAAGCAGCCAAGCTGGCATGGTATGCTGGCACCAACGACCAACTTACCTCATTCGGCCTCTACGGTTACCGCCCCGACCACGATGTACATGGCTTAGCGGCTGCTACTCTGTCTACCATGCTTTGGTACTTTGTAGAAGGCTTTTACCACCGCTGCCCCGAGCCTGATTTTCAGAGCAAACGCTTCATCCGCTATGCGGTGGGCTTGCCTGACACGCCTGAAACCCCTGGTAAGCTGGTTTTCTACAAGTCGAAATTCACTGAGAAGTGGTGGCTGGAAGTGGAAAGTTTGGCCAATAGCAATGTGAAGCGCATCATCCCGTGCAGCTACGAAGACTACATTCACGCTGCGCAGGGCGACATGCCTAACCGCTGGTTCCTAACTCAGGCTTTGCTTGGCTAAGTTGGTTGCCGTTAGCCCGCTAGTTTAGATTATGGAAAAGCCTGTTTCACCTCACCGTAACAACGCCACAACCGCAGCAGCACAGGGCCCGTCGCAAACGCAAGCTGACTCTACTACCAGGCAGCTGCCTACCTACACAAAATCCCAGCTGGCGCTGCGCAACGGGCAGGACCGAGACGAAATTTGGGTAGCGTATCAAGGATTGATTTACGATGTCAGTCGTTCTCGGCTCTGGCAGCGCGGCAACCACTACGAGCACTGGGCCGGCCAAGACCTCACCCGTGAGTTGGATGAGGATGCCCCGCATAATTCTAATGTGTTCGACAAATTCTCTGTAATTGGGCGGTTGGGCTAGTGGCAAGGCGATACGTTATTGTCTTGCTTTTCCATCTTTCTCGCCTTTATTGGCTGCTACTTTTCTCCTACTCTTTTCGCTCCTAAAATGTCCACTGAAAGCCCCTCCTATTTCGACCACCTCGAAACGCTTTCCACCCAGGCACTGCTAACTGGCATGAACAGCCTGGACCAGACAGTACCGCAGGCAGTAGCCAAAGCATTACCGCAGCTGGAGGCGCTGGTAGAAGCCACGGTGGCCTGCTTAAGCAAAGGTGGACGGCTATTTTACATCGGCGCTGGTACTAGTGGGCGGCTCGGGGTTCTTGATGCCTCGGAGTGCCCACCCACATTCGGGGTGCCGCACGGCGTAGTGGTTGGTCTCATTGCGGGCGGCGACACCGCCATCCGGAAGGCCGTAGAAAATGCGGAAGACGATGCGCAACAGGCTTGGCGCGACTTGGAAGCTTACAACATCAACGACCAAGACATCGTGGTAGGTATTGCGGCTTCGGGTCGTACGCCTTATGTCATTGGCGGGCTTGAGCAAGCACGTCAGCACGGGTTGGCTACGGGCTGCATTGTATGCAATGCGGGTTCGGCAGTGGCAGCGGCGGCTGAGTTTCCGGTGGAAATCGTGACCGGGCCGGAGTTTGTGACGGGCAGCACCCGGTTGAAGGCCGGAACGGCGCAGAAGTTGGCGCTCAACATGCTCACTACCGCGACTTTTATCCGACTAGGGCGCGTGAAGGGCAACAAGATGGTGGACATGCAGCTCACCAATGCCAAGCTAGTAGACCGAGGCGAGCGGATGCTCATGGACGAGTTAGGCATCGAGCAAGAGGCGGCAGCGGCCTTGCTGCAACAACATGGTTCGGTGCGGGCAGCGCTGGCCGCCAAGCAAACGAAGTAGCGTGAGTATCTGGCTGTTTCCTACGAGGCTATGTGTTTTGTGCGGCCATTGGAAACCCTGATGGTTTGAGTGTAGTTACAGCAGCAAAAGGCCTCTCGATACGGCAGAAGCTGACGCTTGTGCTACATTCTGACTCCCATGCACACCATCGAACCACACTACGCTTGGATGGAGCAGTATTCTGCCTCCGAAGACCCCCGTTCTCCACTGTTCGAAGCAGAAAACAGTTTAGACAGCTATGTGAATACTATTTATGGCTATTACATTCATCCACAATGGGATAGCCTCGATTCGGATACGCTGTTCCTGAAAATTCTGTTTGTTGACTACGAACTAGGCATTGCCATCATTGAATTCATTGGCGAATGGAACGACGCCATCGAAAACGACATCATGTTGCTTAAGCGCAACATCGTGGATTTGATGACGCACGAAGGCATCCGCAAATTCATCCTCATCGGTGAAAATGTGTTCAACTTCCACGGCTCCGACGATGATTATTACGAGGAATGGTTTGAGGATGTGGAAGATGGTTGGATAGCCGCCATCAACTTCCAAGAACATGTTATCCGCGAGATGCGCCAATATAATATCGACAACTACGTGAACTTTGGCGGCCAGCTAGACGAAATGCCTTGGCGGACTTACCCACCCCGTAAGCTTTTTGATGTAGTAGACGGGTTGCTGCAACGGCGCTTAGGCTGATAGTTGCGCTTTCTCAAAGGCACAAAAACAAAAAGGGCTCCTCGCAATGAGGAGCCCTTTTCGGGTCTAAGACCAACAGCAATTACTGAGCTGGAGTCGTAGCAGGAGCGGTAGTAGCTGGAGCCGTAGTAGAAGGAGCGTCAGCAGCGTCAGCGCCGTCTTCCATTTTGTCGGCAGTAGCATCAGCAGAATCACGAACGGCATCAGCCTGCTCTTCCATAGCGTCAGCTTTAGCTTCGCCAGCAGCTTCTGTGCTCTCAGCAGCACCTTCGGTAGCGTTTTCAGTCTTGCTGTCGCAAGAAGAGAAAGTGAACGAAGCAGCAGCCAGGGCGAGGAACAATACTTTTTTCATGGTAAGGGGTTGTTTGGAAATTGAAAGTCGATTTAGGGTGTAACTCAGTGATTTCTCCGAAGAGCCACGATGAATTACAAGGCTTTATACACGAGCTTTCAATAGGTAACCCGACAGTTGAAAATAATTTTTGTTCAGCCCACTTATTTCTTCCGGAATATGATGCCAATTGGCACCCCCGTGAAGTTAAAGTTCTCGCGCAGACGGTTTTCGAGGTAGCGCGTGTAGCTCTCCCGAACGTACTGCGGCAGGTTGCAGAAGAACGCAAATACCGGATTGTGCGTCGGAAGCTGCGTGACGTACTTGATGCGCACCATCTTGCCCTTGGTAGCTGGGGCGGATAGTTCTCGATTTCCTTCAGCATCACTTCGTTAAGCTGTGAAGTCGGGATTTTGCGGCGCTTGTTGTGGTACACATCAATGGCCGTTTCAATGGCTTTGTGCACCCGCTGCTTGGTGAGCACCGAAGTGAAAATGATGGGCGGATACGAAATAGGCGCAATTTTCTCGTAGATCTTCTCTTCGAATTCCTTGGCCGTATTCGTTTCCTTGTTTTCAATCAAGTCCCACTTGTTCACCAGAATCACGATGCCTTTCCGGTTCTTATCGGCTAGGCCAATGATATTCACATCTTGTGCTTCAATACCGCGAGTGGCATCGAGCATTACCACGCAAATATCGGCCTCCTCTAGTGCCCGGATAGAGCGCAGCACCGAGTAGAATTCCACATCTTCGTGCACCTTCGATTTGCGACGCAAACCAGCCGTATCCACCAAGATGAACTCGTTGCCGAAGGCGTTGTAGCGTGCCTGAATAGAGTCCCGGGTGGTGCCCGCAATATCCGTCACGATGCTGCGGTCGGTACCGAGCAACAGGTTCACGAAGCTCGACTTGCCCACGTTGGGACGGCCTACTACAGCAATTTTTGGAATGCCGAGGTCGGGGTCTTCTACGCCTTCGTCCTCGAAGTGGCTTACTACGGCGTCCAGCAAATCGCCGGTGCCCGAGCCACTAGCCGAGGAAACCGGGAATATTTCGCCGTCGCCTACACCCAAGGCATAGAATTCGCCCGAAGAGTGAATACGCGCGTTGGTGTCGGCTTTGTTGGCAACGATGTAGATAGGCTTCTTGCCCTGATAGCGGCGCAGAACGTTGGCAAACTCTTCGTCTAGGCCATGCACGCCGGCCATGGCATCTACCATGAATAGCACCACATCGGCTTCGTCGATAGCCAGCTTTACTTGCTTGTTGATTTCGCCTTCGAAAATGTCGTCGGAGTTGTGGACGTAACCACCCGTATCAATAACGGTGTAGTATTTCCCGATCCACTCGCCGTAGCCGTAGTGTCGGTCACGGGTAACGCCGCTTTCGTCGTCCATGATGGCCTTGCGCTGGCCAACGAGGCGGTTAAAAAGGGTGGATTTGCCCACATTGGGGCGCCCCACAATAGCAATTGTGTTTTTCATTGGTCTGACTCCAGCCGCCGGCCCGACCATGTTCGGCAGTGCCCGGAGTAGTTAAATTGAAGAAGGTCGGAATGCTTTCTATCGAACGAACGCCATGCTAAGCTTTTCAAAGCATAGCCGTTCAGTTATACCTTATTGATAACCAAAACGGCTTAGGGCTTTGGGGTCAGTGCGCCAGTTTTCGTCTACCTTGACGTAGATTTCTAGGAACACTTTTTTCTGGAAAAACTTCTCCATTTCCTCGCGGGCCCAAGTACCTACTTTTTTCAAAGCAGCACCGCCCTGCCCGATGATGATACCTTTTTGGCTGGCCCGCTCCACGTAGATAACGGAGCGCATCCGAATGATATCTTCGTCTTCTTTGAACTCCTCGATGCCCACCTCACAGCTGTAGGGCACCTCTTTTTTGTAGAGCTTAAAGATTTTCTCCCGGATCATCTCGGCCGCGAAAAACCGCTCGGGTTTGTCGGTTAGCTCGTCTTTGGGATAGTAAGGAGGATGGACTGGCAGATAACCAAGAATCAGATCCAACAATTCACCGGTGCCAAACTTTTCCAGCGCCGATATGGGCAACACCCGCGCGGCGTTGGGAAGCTGTTGCTGCCAATAGTCTACTTTGGCTTCGACTTCGGCCTGGTCAGCCTGGTCGATTTTGTTGACGAGCAGCAAAATCGGGGTGTCCTGCATCTTACGCAGCCGCTCTACCACGGGCTCCTCGTCGTGCTTTTCGTAGATATCAGTCACGAACAGGATGACGTCGGCATCCTCCAGAGAGGAATACACAAACGACATCATAGCGTTGTGCAGCTCGTATTTGGGCTGAATGATGCCGGGCGTGTCGGAATACACCAGTTGAAAATCCTCCCCGTTGAGGATGCCCAAAATGCGGTGGCGCGTGGTTTGCGCTTTGCTCGTGACAATGCTAAGCCGTTCGCCCATCAGGGCGTTCATGAGCGTGGACTTGCCGACGTTGGGCTTGCCGATAATGCTCACAAAGCCAGCGCGGTGGGGAGTAGGTTCGGTATTCACTTCAGGATCTGGAAATTGGCCTGCAAAGGTACGACTTTCCGGCGGGTCAGTCAGCAGGCGATGAAACATTGCGTGAAGGATATTTGTCGTAAGCTGTAGCACGGAGCTAGCACTGCACCTTTGGTTATACGAACTTTGCCAGGCTTAACCGGATGTACAGCGAAAGCTTCGCGCTACAGTCAACGACTTATCGTTTTTTATGCCCGCTTCCACCAAAGGCCGCATTGGCGTCCTGCTTGTAAACCTTGGTACCCCCGACTCGCCCCAAACCGGTGATGTACGGCGTTACCTCAACGAATTTCTGACGGATGGCCGCGTAGTAGATATGCCGGCGGCTATTCGTTATCCGCTTTTTCAGGGCTTGGTAGTACCTCTGCGTGCGCCCAAATCGGCCAAAATCTATCAGCAACTCTGGACCGACCGGGGCTCTCCTCTCCTCTTCCATGGCCTCGACCTACAGAAGCTGGTACAAGAGCAACTTGGCAAGGATTACTTGGTGGCTTTCGGCATGCGTTATCAAAACCCGAGCATCGAGAAAGCCTTGAACGAGTTGCGCGAGGCAGCTGTGGAGCGCATTATCGTGTTGCCGTTGTTTCCGCAGTATGCTGCCGCTAGCACTGGCTCGGTTCAAGAGAAGGTGATGGAGCTGGTAAGCAAATGGTGGGTGGTACCTAGCATTTCCTTTATCAGCACTTTTGCCAACGACCCGGGCTTCATTGCTACCATCGTGGACTTGGGCAAGCAGGAAATGGCCAAGCGCAACTACGACCACATCGTGTTTAGCTACCACGGCATTCCGGAACGCCACGTATTGAAAGGCAGCCACAACGGCTACTGCAAGCTGGGCAACTGCTGCAACAGCTATAATAAGAATAACCGCTACTGCTACCGCGCGCAGTGCTTCGAAACCTCGCGCCTGATAGCCGATGGGCTCGGCATCACGCCGGATCAGTACACGGTATCCTTCCAAAGCCGCTTGCAAAGCCGCTTGCGCGACCCGTGGTTGCAACCGTACACCGATGAAATTCTAAAGCCTTTCCCCTCCAAAGGCATTAAGAATGTACTGGCTTTCAGCCCTGCCTTCGTAGCCGACTGCTTGGAAACCACTATCGAAGTGGGCGAAGAATTCAAAGAACTGTTTGAGGAAGCCGGTGGAGACCATTGGCAACTGGTGCCTTCCCTGAACACTCATCCTACGTGGGTGAAGGCCGTAGTAGACATGATTCACCAGAACTAGTTTACTAAAGCAAGAAAAAGAAGAGTCCCTGGTTTTGCTGGCATTATGTGCGCAGCTAGAACCAGGGACTCTTCTTTTTGCTTGCTTTCTACTCCTGCCGGTCTCGGCGGCGGAAACTGTCTAGCAGCTTCGGCGAACGGCGGTTCTGGTAGAAGGTCTGCTCATCGAAAGAGGGTTGTTCGTAGAAGCTACTAGTGCTGTGTTCGGGCAGGGGCAACTTTAGGGCGTGAAGCATGGCTTCTTCGTACTCGCGGGAGATATGAAACTCCTCGTAAGGCGGATAGTCGAGCACGGAATCCAGCGTGAGGGAAGGCACGAACACGTTGTCGCCTTCCTCATCAAGCGCCGCTACGCCTACTGGAATCAAAATGTGGCGCTCGTGTTCATTGACTTGCAAGTTGGTATCAAGCTCCACATCGAGGTAACGGACTTTTAACGCCGCTTCTTCCACAATAAGCTCTGCCACGTCGCCGAATTTCTTGCCATCACCACCGCGTACCGACCAGCCGCGTATGTCCGGGCTGCCGTCGGCCACTTCAAACTCGGTTAAGTCGCGCAGACGGCGCAGGTGCATGCCTTGGGCAGAAGGAATAGGAGTAGGTTCCACAGAATTTGCTTTTGCTAACGAAATAATCAAGAACTACTTACTGGGCTCACTTAGCGTACGCACCACGTCGGTGGCCCGGGTGAAAAACTCGCGCAGTTGCTGCTGCTCCTCGGGCGTGTTGCTGCGCCCCGATAGCTGCGCGGCCCGATCTAATAAATCACCTACGGCCGGTTCTAAGGTAGGATACGCTTTTTGCTGCATGGCTTGCATCAGGCCCGTGGCGGCAACAAAGCCGGGACGCAAACTGGCCGTAGTATCGTCGAGGCGCGCGGTGGCGCTGGTTAGCACGTCGCGTTTCTCACCCACGGCTGCGTCGCGCAGGTCGGCGCGGTCGGCTAGATCTACTAGCACTCCGCTGAGTACGCGCAAGCCATTACGGGCATAATCAGGGCTGGCGGGGTCGCGCTGGGCGGCGGCCGCTAATGCTTCTGGCGTGGCGGTAGGAGCTTCCAGCATCATGCTATCGGCGGCAGAAAGGCCCGCGGCAGGGTCGGTAGCACCAGTAGCGGGCGTGGTGGTTTCGGGCGACGCAGCCGGAGCTTGCTCGCTTGCATCCTTACGCAACAGAAACCACGCTATGGCACCTAGTACCAGCAACGCTAGTAGTATAAGCAGCCAGGGGCTGGGAGAAGACTTTTTCCGCTGAATGTTGATATCGGCCATACGAACTCGTCCTACATAGCCAGTCGCCGTTAGTGGCAACCGGGACAGTGGCATAATACGGAATCCAGTGAAGTTGGTATGTTTCGTTTTATATTAAGGCACTTATATACTTCTACCACATGTCGCCCGACCAGTTCCTCAATGAGTTGCAAGCTCAAGGATTAGTTGCCCCCGAACAGGCGGCCACTATTCGGAAAGACGAGCAGACGCGCCCTTTTTCAGTACACTATGAAGTGCGCACGTTGCTATACTTAGGCATTGTGCTGCTAACGGGTGGCCTCGGAATTCTGCTCTACCAACATATCGACGAAATTGGGCACGGGGTAATAGTGGCCATCATAACGCTGCTAACAGCGGCGTGTTTCGGCTATGCTGAACGCTACCGTGTCCCCTTCACTTGGGCTGAGGTGCCGCGCAAAGGTTTTGTGCCCGACTACGTGCTTCTGCTAGGCTGCCTTTTGTTTTTGAGCTTGGAGGGCTACGTGCAGTATCAGTATGGCATCTTCGGGACCCGCTACGGACTAGCGGTTTTTGTGCCGGCAGTGCTGTTCTTCTGGGTGGCTTACCTCTTCGACCACCGCGGCGTGCTTTCTATGGCCATCACGGCGCTGGCCTCTTGGTTGGGCGTATCGGTGGCGCCGCTTTCCGCCTTCACCGACAACCACTTTCGTAGTCTGAGCGGCGCAGCACTGGGCTTGGGTGTGGTGCTACTCGTCGTAGGGCTATGGTCGGAATATCAGAATCGAAAGCGGCATTTCAGCTTCACTTATATCTCGTTGGGCAGCAATCTGGCGCTGCTAGCGGCTACCGCTTCCTTGCTGGAAGTTTATCCTAATAGCTGGCTTTCCCCGTTTGCTGCCGCTGCTTTGATTTTAGTGATGAGCGGTTTTTTGGTTTGGTACGCACGGCGCGCACATTCCTACCTGTTCGTCTTGCTGAGCGCTGTGTACAGCTACATCGTCGTCACCTATTTATTTATCCGGTTTGTTGACCGAAGCACTTCGCATGACGAAGGCTTGTTGCTCTCACTATATTTCTTGCTATCCTGTTTTGGAGTGCTTGTGTTCTTCCTGAATATCAAGAAAATCTTGCGCATCAACTCATGAATTGGAAAGCCTATAACCCTAATTGGGCGCATCGTGAGGCCGTACGCGCAGCTGCTACTCGTTGGCAGAAACGGGGGTTGCTTTCAAGCTTGCAACTCGCAGCTATAGTAGCCGCTCATCCTCTTGACTACTACCGACCTAATATTTTTCTGCGCATTACCTTATTCATCTTCACTATTATCGGGTTGTCGGCGGCTTCTGGCTTTATGGCCCTGCTTTTTTCCGGTGGCTTTCATTCCGGCACCGAAGAGGTGATGTTAGTTACCATTGCGGTATTGACCATTGCGGGAGGCTTGGTGTTGTTGGAGTTTGCCATCAAAGATTCACACCTCTACCACTCAGGTATCGACAATGCTATTCTCTATTATATACTTAGCTGGACTGTGTTCTTGCTGGCGTACATCATCTACGAACTAGCACCGATAGGCTACCGTGCAAGCAGCTCACTCACTAGCCCGAATACAAATACCCTCTTACTGCTAACGCTACCTGTACTGCTAGCCGCTACCGTCCGCTATGCCGACCGGTTGGTGGCAGCTGCGGCTTATGCTACGTATCTGTTGCTGCTGGCTAGTGTCCTGTTGCGGTTCCCGATTGGCCGGCTACTCTTGCCGTTTGTGGTGATGCTGGCATCGGCAGCTGCTTACTTTTTAGTTAAGAAACTGGCCCAACGACCCGACTACTTGTACTACAAGCCTTGCCTTCAGGCACTGAAAGTGCTATCGTTAGTGACTTTCTATTTGGGTGGCAACTACTGGGTGGTGCGCGAAGGCAATGCTTTACTGAGCGATACTGGCTTGTCAACTCAGGTGCCGTTTGCGTGGCTATTTTACTTTCTCACAGCGGGCATTCCGATAGCCTACCTAGTAGTCGGCTTGCGGCGGCATGACCGGATCTGGTTGCTGGTGGGCATATTGCTTGTCGCCTTTTCGGTGTTCACGTTCCGGCACTACTATTCGGTACTCCCCGCGGAAATAGCAGCCACGCTGGCTGGCGCAGTGCTTATCGCCAGCATGATAGGGGCGACGCGTTACTTACGCACGCCTCGCCACGGCCTTACCACTGCTGCCGACGACGAGGACGATACGCGCAAAATCAATCTTGAATCCCTAATTGTCGCTCAGACTGCCAATGTGCCTCAACCCGCAGAGGCAGGCTTTGAGTTTGGAGGCGGTCGTTCTGGTGGCGGTGGCGCGGAAGGCACTTATTAGCTGCACTATTCGCCGCCCCTGATGCGCTATGAAGTTAATAGGCAGCGGAATAACGTCCGCTGGCGTGGGCGTGTCTACGGGACGCTTGCCCTGTACCTTAGCGAGAATCACCTCTAGCCACGGCCACATCGAGTTTAGCTGCCGCGTCTTAATCATGAAGTTCCAGAGTGGCTCGAAGCGTTTCCAGCCGCCAGCATAAGCAAAGTGCCTGATTTGATGCTTCACGGAATCGTGGGCTAGACTAGCCCAGGTGATGTTGGCCCAAAAGTAGAACTCCTGATATGCCCAATTATAGCCAGCTTTCAGTTGCTCGGCGGTTAGATGTGAGCCAGGGTGATGCACGACCGTGCGCGTATCGTACTCGTTCCAGCGGCGGTGTAGCCACACTCGCGCAGCGTTCAAACGGACTACATGAAGCACCTGAAACAAGCAAGCCCTCAACCTCGGTAGGCTAAGGGCTTGGGTACTGGTTGCCGGTAACAGCTTCGCTCTCTGGTGCTAAAGCAGAAGGCAAACTGTTTTACGCAGGTACTTTGCGATACATTTTTGCCAGTTGCTCTACAGCATAGTCCACTTCTTCCGAGGTGTTGTACTTGCTCATGGAGAAGCGAATAGCGCCCCGATTTGGGTCACACCCTAGGGCCGTGAGCACATGAGAACCAGCATTAGCTCCGCTAGTACACGCCGAGCCTCCCGACACCGAAACACGGTTGATGTCTAAGTTGAAAAGCAACATCTCATTCAATTCGGAAGGCGGCAAGCTAACGTTTAGCACCGTGTACAAACTTTTATCGGCCTCTGCCGAGGTACCATTGAAATCTACCCCTTCAACTTCGCGTCGCAGCCTAGTTATGAATTGGTCTTTCAAGCCCTGAATATGCCGCTGATGCTCGGCCATATCCCGGTAAGCAATTTCCAGCGCCTTGGCCAGACCAACAATTCCATACACGTTTTCGGTGCCCGCACGCTGGTTACGCTCTTGCGAGCCTCCATGAATCAAGGCATCAACCGGCAGCCCCGAACGGCGATACAGGAAGCCAACTCCTTTTGGTCCGTGAAACTTGTGCGCTGAACCAACAAGAAAGTGGTTTTTCAGCTTCTGCACATCATGCCGATAATGCCCCATCGTTTGCACCGTATCGGTATGAAACACGGCGTCGTGTTGCGCACAGATAGTGCCTATCGCCTCGATG
The DNA here is from genome assembly GCF_022921055.1 of Hymenobacter volaticus. GTDB lineage: Bacteria > Bacteroidota > Bacteroidia > Cytophagales > Hymenobacteraceae > Hymenobacter > Hymenobacter volaticus. The sequence continues at coordinate 482,421 of NZ_CP095061.1, read as the reverse complement.
TCGTTTAGGTTGCCGATTTCATTGTTCGCATGCATCAAGCTCACGAAGGTGCGGGGGTGCGCAGCTAATAGTTGCTCTAAGTGCTCTAAATCGAAGCGCCCTTGCTCGTCGTGCCGCACGTAGCTCAACTTGATTTCGCCAGATTTTTCCAGAGCCTGCAGAGTATGCAGCACTGCGTGGTGCTCTAGCGGCGACGTAATGGCGTGCTTAAGGCCAAGCGCCCGGACACTACCAAAAGCGGCATAGTTATCGGCCTCGGTACCGCCCGAAGTAAAGCTAATTTCAGCGGGAGCAGCGTTGATAAGGTGCGCAATGGTCTTGCGGGCATTTTCGATAGCGGCGCGCACCTGTCGTCCGTGGCCATGAATACTGCTTGGGTTACCGAAATGCTCGCGCATAAAAGGCAGCATGGCATCTAGCACTTCAGGGTCCAGGGGGTAGTGGCGGCGTTATCGAAATACACAGTCATGCGATTCAACAGCTTGATGAAAAGAAAGAATTAACTGCAAAAATAAAGGATTCCGGCGGGGTAGCCGGAATCCTAGCGCAAAGTCAAATCCCACTAAATGGTGCTTTTGCTATTTACCTAATGATCTATACCAATTACTAACAAACACCCTATCGAAAACAGGTTTTACCTTATCGATTAATAATTTCTTTGATGTCGGCAATTATCTTATTTGCTAAGTGGTCGGCTGTGGCATTGGATTCCGACTCGGCATATATCCGAATAATGGGTTCGGTATTCGATTTACGCAGGTGCACCCACTCCTTATCAAACTCGATCTTCACGCCGTCGATAGTATTGACGGGATGCTTGGCGTAACGCTTCTCCATTTGCTCTAGCACCGTATCGGTGTTGATTTCTGGAGTCAGCTCGATCTTGTTTTTCGAGATGTAGTAGTTTGGGTAGCTGGCCCGTAAGCGTGTCATCGTGAGGCCGCTTTTTGCAAGATGGCTCAAGAACAGCGCGATGCCAACCAAAGAGTCGCGGCCGTAATGCAGCTCAGGGTAGATAATGCCCCGTTGCCTTCCCCACCAATGATGGCGTTAGTTTCCTTCATCTTGGTTACCACATTCACCTCTCCTACCGCGGCAGCCGCATAGCTACCTCCGTGCTTTTCGGCTACGTCGCGCAAGGCGCGGGTGCTACTGAGGTTGCTCACTGTATTGCCGCCACCGTTCTGCTGCAAAACGTAATCGGCTACCGCTACCAAGGTGTATTCCTCTCCGAACATGGTGCCGTCTTCGTTCACGAGGGCCAACCGGTCCACATCAGGGTCTACCACAATGCCGAGGTCGAATGAGCCTTTTTCTATCTTCTTGGCAATTTCACGCAAGTTTTCCGGCAGTGGCTCAGGATTGTGCGCAAAGTCACCGGTAGGCTCACAAAACAATTTTTCGATAATCTCGACGCCTAGCGCGTTCAACAGCATAGGCACAGCAAAGCCACCCGTTGAATTTACGGCATCAACCACCACTCGAAAACTCTTCGCCTTAATTGCCTCGGCGTCTACCAAAGGCAACTGCAAGATGGCGTCAATATGTTCTTGCAAGAAGGTTTCGTCGATGCTATACTGCCCGAGCTTCATCACGGGCGCAAAAGTGAAGGCCTCAGAATCACCAAGCGCTAATACCTGCTGCCCGTCCGCATCCGAGATAAACTCACCGGAGCTATTGAGTAATTTGAGTGCATTCCACTGCTTCGGATTGTGCGAAGCTGTTAAAATGATGCCGCCGCCGGCTCTTTTGGCCGGAACAGCCATTTCAACAGTGGGCGTTGTGCTCAGCCCCAAATCAATTACATTGATGCCTAATCCCTGTAAGGTGGCGGCCACCAATTTGCTTATCATCTCCCCGGAAATACGCGCGTCACGCCCAATTACGATGGTGTTGTTCTGCGTTGTATCAAGTACCCATGTTCCAAAGGCCGCCGTATACTTTACTACGTCGAGGGGGTAAGGCCTTCGCCCGCTGCCCCGCCAATAGTACCTCGAATACCAGAAATTGATTTTATGAGTGCCACAGGCTGATTCTTTAAATAGGTGCGCAAAAGTAGACAAACGCCCCTGCTTTCGCTACCGTAGAGCTACTATTCGCGTTTCTATTACACGTAAAAATGTTGCATGTTGTCTACTCGAGAGTGCTACAGCGCAATAGTGCCATGCAAGTGAGAATTGTATCTTTGAGTATATGGAATATAACTCCCCCAACCGCCGTCCGGCTCAATTAGCCGCTTTTGGCCGCTTACTCGACGTTTTGGAGCGCTTGCGTGCTGAGTGCCCTTGGGACCGTAAACAAACCCTGCAGACTCTGCGCCACCTCACTATCGAGGAAACCTATGAATTGAGCGATGCCATTATTCGCGACGACCTAAATGATGTAAAGAAAGAGCTTGGTGACGTCTTTTTGCATTTAATTTTCTACGCCAAAATTGCTTCGGAAACAGGTCATTTTGATGTAGCTGATGTGCTAAATGCGCAATGTGAAAAGCTTATTTTCCGCCATCCTCACATCTACGGCGACGCTCAAGCTGATACCGAGGACGACGTGAAGCGTAATTGGGAGCAATTAAAACTGAAAGAAAAAGGCAACACGTCAGTACTTGGTGGCGTACCTACTTCACTACCCGCTCTTGTGAAGGCTATGCGCATTCAAGAAAAAGCGCGCGGTGCAGGATTTGATTGGGAAAAATCTGATCAAGTCTGGAATAAAGTGCAAGAGGAACTAGGAGAGTTTGAAGCTGAATTCGCTCATACCGATCCATCTTCAATCAATCAGGAGCGGGCAACCGCTGAATTTGGCGACTTATTATTTTCGCTTATCAACTTTGCCCGCCATGCTGGCATTAACCCTGAAGAAGCCCTCGAACGCACTAATCAAAAATTTATTTATCGATTCCAATATCTTGAGTCAGAGGCTGCCAGAGACGGTCACCGATTGCAAGACCTGAGTTTAACCCAGATGGATGTATATTGGGAACAGGCAAAAAAATCTAACTTGATTTCTACTTCACCAGCAAACAAAAAGTAGCTTTTTTTAAGTCTTGATTGGTTTTAGGGCGTTTAAACCCCGATTTCATTTGGCGGCACTGAGGTTTTTACTTAGGTTTGCCAAGGATCGACTGATTCAGGTAGGGGCTCCGCACACAATTAAACCCATGTTTAATGCTTTTGGCATACTACAAACATGCAGGTGAGCGGGGCCGCTGCTGTCTTAACGTCTTCCTTTCGTTCATTTACCCCTTTCAACACCAGTTTACCTTTCACCACCAACTCCCTTAACACTCCGGAACAATGGAACAAAAGAATGCCACAAACAAGAACGTGCGGCCTGCCGCTCCTGCCGCCGCACCAGGTGAGGCCAAAGGCGGTTCCGCGTTTGCCGCCATCGTTATTCCGCTGGCAATCATTGTTAGCATCGTCATTTACATCTTTGTATTGGGCAACGGAGGTAACTTCGTAGGTGGTAATAATGCTAACGCTGCATTGCCTGGCAACTACCTGGGCATTGTATACAAAGGCGGCCCTATCGTACCTATTCTGATGTCGCTTTTCCTGTTGGTAATTACGTTCTCAATCGAGCGTTTCTTGACCATCAGCAAAGCTAAAGGCAGCAAGAGCATCGAAAGCTTCGTGCGCACTATCCGTCAGAAACTGAACGTGAATGACATCACGGGCGCTATCGCTACTTGCGACCAGCAGAAAGGCTCTGTGGCTAACGTAGTGAAGTCGGGCTTGCTGAAGTACCAAGAAATGGCGCGTGAGCGCGGCTTAGACAAAGACCAAAAGGTATTGGCTATTCAAAAGGAAATCGAAGAGTCGACTGCTTTGGAATTGCCTATGCTGGAAAAGAACTTGGTTATCATCTCGACCATTGCCTCAGTATCAACGCTGGTAGGTCTGCTCGGTACAGTATTCGGTATGATCAAGGCCTTCTCGGCACTTGCTCAAGCTGGTAGCCCTGACGCCGTAGCACTGGCAGAAGGTATTTCGGAAGCTCTGATCAACACGGCTATCGGTATTGCTGGTTCAGCTCTGGCTATCATTGCCTACAACTTCTTCACTAGCAAAATTGACGAGCTGACCTATAGCATCGACGAAGCTGGCTTCAGCATTATTCAGACTTTCGCTTCGCAGCACGGCGAAAAGGAAACTTACACGGCCTAAGTTGCGGTTCACGCAATAAGGAGCTACAAGTTTCGTTTTCTGAATATTCTTAAACTATCCAGCACATGCCTAAAGTAAAGCCCCATAGAACCAATCCTTCGCTGGACATGACTCCAATGGTGGATTTGGCCTTCCTGCTGGTGACGTTTTTCATGCTCACCACCAAGTTTGCTGCCGAGGAAGTGGTGGTAGTTGATACCCCCTCTTCTACTTCGGAAATCAAGCTGCCGGAAAGCAACATCATCCGTTTGCTCGTCGATAAAGACAAGCGTGTTTTCTTCGGTTTTGAAAGCGACAAAGCGAAAGGCTTATTGCTCGACAAAATCGCTGCTAAGTACGGTGTTTCCTTCAACGAGAAGCAGAAGAAAAACTTTGGCAACTTGAACTCTTTTGGCGTACCAGTGCAGCAGCTAGGCTCTTTGCTTAGCATGAGCACCGAGCAGCGCAAAAAAGTTAATCAGGGTGGTATTCCGATTGATTCACTCAACAACCAAATGATTGATTGGGTGATGGAAGCTCGGAAAGCCAACCAGGAAGCTATTGGCAAACCAACGTTCATTGCTATCAAAGGAGATAACAATGCCGACGTGGCGACAGTGAAAAAGGTCATCCAGATTCTGCAGGATAAGAACATTAACCGTTTCAACCTTATCACCGACCTGGAGAACAAGCCGGTGGTGTCACGCTAATTCCCGCTAAGCCATGGCAGAAATACAACAGAACTCCGGCGGGGGTGGAAAAGGTGGAAAGAAGCGGGCCAAGAAAATGTCGACTCGTATCGACATGACCCCTATGGTGGACTTGGCCTTCCTGCTTTTAACCTTCTTCATCCTAACCGCCTCGTTCAATAAGCCGAACGTGATGCAGCTCACGATGCCGGTTAAAGAAAAGAACCCCGAGGAGCAGACAGTACTGAAAGCTTCAGATGCCTTCACTATCGTGATGGGCGAAAAAGACAAGTTGTACTACTATGAGGGTCTGCTGGATGAGAATGTGAAGCCAGAACTAAAGGTTTCCGATTATTCAGCTGACGGTATCCGGAAAGTGTTGTTGGCGCGGCAGCGGAAAAACCCGAAGACGGTAATTCTGATCAAGCCTGATGACAAGTCTAACTATAAGAACATGGTGGACATCTTGGACGAGATGAACATAACCAACCAGACTAAATATGCGTTGGTAGACGTGTCAAAAGCAGATGAAGATTTAATTAAAAAATCTGGGCTATGATGGATAACACCCAACTAGGGCGGGCTTCCCTCAACGATATTGTTTTCGAAGGCCGTAACAAAGCCTACGGAGCCTATGTGTTGCGGCGCTTGTATTCCAAGCACGTCACCCGCGCCCTTCTCATCGCCATTGCCGTCTTTGCCTTACTCGTGAGCTTCCCGCTGATTGCGCGGTTGTTCCGCGACGAGACTGTGGTAGAGGACGACAAGATGTTGAAGGAGAACGTTCTGATGGATGCTCCTCCATTGGACGAAACGAAACCACCACCACCCCCGCCGCCACCAGAGGCGCCACCACCACCACCGCCGAAACTCTCTACCATTAAGTTCACTCCTCCCGTTGTAAAGAAGGACGAGGAAGTGAAAAAGGTAGAAGAGATTCCAGATCAGAAGGAACTGGAGGATAAAGTGGTTGCTGCCAAAACTGTGGAAGGCAATACCGACAACCCAATGGACCTAAATGGTTTAGAAGGTGAAGGTACCAAGGTGGTAGAGGAAGTAGTAGAGCAGAAGGTTTATCAGTACGTGGAACAGATGCCCGTATTCCCTGGTGGACAAGAAGCTTTGCTAGCCGCTATCCAGAAAGGCGCTACTTATCCAGCGCTGGCTCTCCGTAACCAGATTGAAGGCAAAGTCTTCATCTCTTTTGTGGTAGGCCCAGACGGTGCAGTAACAGATGTGAAGGTTCAAAAAGGTATCGGTGGTGGCTGCGACGAATCAGCAGTTGCTTCGGTTAAGAAACTTCCTAAGTTCTCTCCTGGTAAGCAAAACGGTCGGGCAGTAAGTGTATCTTACACAGTGCCTGTAACTTTCGCTATCAAGTAAGTTTAGAGAGGTTATCAGTTTATTCTGATGCACAAACAAAAACCCGCTTTTGGCCTTGGCTGAAAGCGGGTTTTTTGTTTGTGCTATTCTGCTAAGCAACAGGCTGCCTTACATCCTTATGCTTCTATTCACTATCAAGAAGAATTGTCTTACGCAGGAGCAAGCGGTAGCTTAAAAGCAGATAAAAATTTATTATAAAATATTTAGCTGCTTGCATACTATGATAAATATACGCCTCGTTATGAATTTGAAAGCCAGGCGGTAGCGCATGTAGGTTGAGTGGAGATAGCCAGGTTTGGGTAATATAAAATATGTATCCGTTTCACCTTAACTTATATCTTCCATGACCATGCCCGACCTAAGCACCGCAACACTCAATGACATCGTCTTTGAGGGCCGAAACAAATTATACGGAGCCTATGTGCTTCGCCAGCTCTACGAACGTCATTTAGTTAGAGCCCTAGCCATTGCTGTTTCGTTGACCTTATTATTAGTGGCTTCGCCTTTCGTGAAAGAATGGTTATTTCCTACGCTTATAGAAGCAGTGGCTCCTACGCCTGATCTAACTCAAATCATTGATATATTACCTCCCCTACTATTGTTAAACCAGAGCCAGCAGGAGGTCGCGTAAAGCCCGTAGCACCTATTGTTCGCCCACCAGCTACAACAGCGCCAAAAGTAGTAGATGATAACTTAGTAAAACCTGATGTAAAGCCTGTTGAGCCTACAATAATGACACCGGATCTTGCCATTGATGCTGATCCTGGAGTGATTGGCAACGAAGGCGGAACCTCTACAACTGCTGGTCCGGCTGGTAGTGATACAGCTGGAAGTACAACGAAGGCTCCCCCTGCTCCTACCATTTTCCTGACGGCGGAGATAATGCCTGAGTTCTTAGGTGGACAGGAAGCGTTACAACGCTACATGCAGAAAAACCTCCGGTACCCTTCGTTGGCTTTGCGCAACAACATAGAAGGCAAGGTTTACATTTCTTTCACTGTAATGGCTGATGGCTCCGTGGCAGATGTGCAGGTGCTGAAAGGCCTAGGATACGGCACCGATGAGGAAGCTGCACGCGTAGTGAGGAATATGCCGGCCTGGAAACCCGGCCAGCAGAATAAGCACGCTGTATCAGTACGCTATACAATGCCCATTACTTTCCGCTACGAATAATTGGTTTAGCCTATTCTATAAGACGCTAAAGTCTAGTTAGTTAAGCAAATACTACAATTCAGAAAGGCGGAAAAGCACTTGATTTATGTGAAATCAAGTGCTTTTCCGCCTTTCTTGTAGCAATAACATAGTCTTGGTTGCGTTTTGGCGAACCTGAGGCCAAGAACTTTGTGTTAATACACTGTACACATTTTTCTTTAGTTGCTGCCACCAACTTTATGACAAACCGCCTCACCACCGAAGAACGTTTGAGTGCTCGAACTGGCTCGAAAAGCATGATGCGCTATTTCTTTCTGTTCATGACACTCACCTATATTGGCCTAGGAATATATTTTTGGCTAGCTCCTCTAACGGCATTGAACCTATCTCAGTCAAACCGGCGTATCTTAGGAGGTATATTGGTATTCTACGGAATTATTAGATTTGTCCGTACTTACCAGCAATACTTCCGCGGCTCTGCTTCTCAACATGAATAGACTTTCTTTTTTCTCACGTCTTTTTTCAGTTGGCGCAACCCTTTGCGGTTTGCTCCTGATGACAGCCTGCAACCGGAATCCAGACAATGCTGGTCCCGATGATGATACTTCTACCACTGGTCGGATCAACATCAGTGTAGATGAAACGTTTGCGCCAATCCTAAAGTCGCACATCGATACATTTCAGCAGTTATATGTGTATGCTCACGTAACGGCTGCTTACAAGCCTGAAGACTACGTAGCGCAGGATATCTTAACTGATAAGGTGCGAGCTGTAGTGCTAGCTCGACAGCTCAATGACAACGAAAAAAGCGTATTGGAAAAGCAAAAGCTTATCCCACGTACTACGCACATTGCTACAGATGGCTTAGCTATTATCTTGCATCCATCTAATCCGGACTCGCTGCTGACTATGGCGCAGCTTAGTGCCATCTTCTCTGGGCAACAAGCCGATTGGAAGCAGGTCAGTGGCAAAAGCAAATTAGGCCCGATTGATGTAGTTTTTGATGCCAACCGGTCTAGTACAACTCGTTACGTACAAGACTCGATTACGCGAGGAGCTCCCTTGTCTAAGCGGGTGTTTGCGGCAAAATCGAACCCAGCGCTACTAGATTACGTTGCAACTCATCCAAACGCTATTGGCATAGTTGGAGCCAACTGGATTAGCGACCGGGATGATGCTGCCGTACAGCGTTTTTTAAAACGGGTACGGATAGCAAGTATCAGCTCAGAAGCCAACCCTAAGTCGGTTGACGACTATTACCAGCCTTTTCAGGCATACTTGGCGCTAAAAAAGTATCCTTTGCGCCGCGAAGTTTATATTATCAGCCGTGAAGGCAGAGCGGGGCTTGGCACCGGTTTTGCATCCTTCATAGCAGGAACTAAGGGACAACTGATTGTTTTGAAATCAGGTTTGATGCCTGCCACCGGACAAACCCGAATCGTGAATACTTCGAAAAAGTAAGTCTGGTCTTTTCACTTAAACACACCTCTTTTCCACTAAACCCATTACCCATGAACTTCAAGCCCTGGAATATCTCGTTCCTCGTTGCCTTGTCGGTTTCCGGCTCTGCCGCTTTCGCTCAGACTCCTCAGAAAGCTATTGAATTAGAGCGTTACAGCGAAGCCCGGGCCGCGCTCTTAAAGCAAGGTCAGTCTCCTGAAGCTTTGTACGAATTAGGTCGCCTTTACCAAAAGCGCGAGATGCCTGACTCGGCTGCTTTTTATTTCAGCAAAGTTCCGCTCGATCCAAAAAACCCCATGACTATGGTGGCGGCTGGACGAGCAGCATTGGCACAAGGCAAGCCTGCTGATGCCCAAATCCAGTTTGATAACGCTGTAAAGGCTAGCAAGAAGAAAGACCCCAAGGTCTATGCTATGATTGCTCAAGCCTACGGTGAATCCAACATCAAAAATGATAACGCCAAGGCCTTGTCATATGTGCAAGAAGCTGAGAAGCTAAGCAAAGGCAAAGACAACCCCGAGCTGATGATTGCTCGTGGTGATATTTATGCACAGTCAGAACAAGGTGGTGGCGAGGCAATGAACAGCTACGAGCGTGCTCTTTTGGCTGATCCAAATAGCGCTTTGGCGAACTTCCGTAAAGGCGAACTTAACGTTCGGGCACGTAACTACAACGATGCTCGTGCTTCTTTTGAAAAGGCAATTCAGCTGGATCCCAACTATGCTCCTGCTTACAACGCATTGGCCGAGACCTACTTTTTCGCTGGTAAGTACGATGAGGCGTTAGCAACCTTCCAGAAGTACCAGGGCGTAGCTGAAAAGTCGCCAGGTACGGATGCTAAGTATGCTTCGTTCTTGTTCCTGACCAAGAAGTATCCAGAGGCTCAAGCCGAAGTGGAGAAAGTATTGGCTCGCGACCCTAAGAATGTAACAATGAACCGCCTCTTGGCTTATTCGTTGTTCGAGAATGCCAAGTATCCAGAGGCGTTAGCGGCTATGGAAAACTACATGAAGCTCCAGCCAGCTGATAAGCTTATTACCGAAGACTATGTTTACTACGGTAAGATCCTGTCGAAAAACGGCCGTGCTCAGGAAGGTGAAGCACAGATCAAGAGTGCTATTGCCAAAGACCCTAAGAAAGCAGCTGAACTGCAAGGTGAGTTGGCACAGAGCTATATGCTAGGCAAGAACTACCCAGCAGCTATTGCCGCTTATAAGGAGATCATGAAAGCATCTCCTACTCCTGCTCTGACTGACCAGTTCCGCTTAGCTACGGCTTTCCAAGGCAACAAGCAATACACGCAAGCAGACAGCCTGTACAACATCATCTTGACAGCCCGTCCTACATACGCCCCGGGTTACTTGATGCGTGCCAAGGTCAACTCCCTCTTGGACCCCGACTCCAAGCAGGGTCTGGCGAAACCTTACTACGAGAAGTATGTAGAATTAGCAAAAGCTGACCCTGCTAAAAACAAAGAGGGGCTAGCAGAAGCCAATGAGTACTTAGGTTACTACTACTACGCTAAAGGCGAGAAGACTACTGCTGCTCCTTATTACGAGCAAGTACTGGCCTTAGACCCAAGCAATTCGAATGCTAAAAAAGTAATTGATTCGATGCGGCCTACTAAGGCAGCGCCAAAGAAGAAATAGCTTTTGCAACCACTGAAAAAGCCCGCAACCTAGGTTGCGGGCTTTTTTTATGCACCACTATATTCAGGGGTCCAAGTTGAATCAAAAGGTAAGTTTATTCGGCATACTGCTCCCAATGAGCCAGCACGGCTGCGAAGTCTGCGGGGAGTTCCACCTCAAACTGCATTTGAGCGCTTGTTACAGGATGGACAAAGCCTAATGATTTTGCATGCAAGGCTTGACGAGGTATCAATTCAAATGCTTTATCTACAAAAGCCTTGTACGCACCCGTACGCTGCCCATAAAGCACCTTATTTCCGCCATAAGTAGCATCTGAGAACAGCGGGTGACCAATGTGCTTCATATGCACCCGAATCTGGTGTGTACGGCCGGTTTCGAGGTTGCATTGCACTAAGGCTACATGCCCAAATGTGCGCAGTACCTTGTAGTGTGTAACAGCTGATTTGCCCTGCTCGCTATCGAGCGGATACACAGCTTGTACCTTTCGGTCTTTTACACTGCGTCCAATGTTGCTACGTATTGTGCCTTGTGCTTCTTTGGGTATGCCCCAAACCAGTGCCAAGTACGTTCGCTCAATGGTATGATAGAAAAACTGCTGCGAGAGGTGCGTCATAGCAAACTCAGTCTTTCCGATAACCAGCAGCCCCGACGTGTCCTTGTCGATCCGGTGCACGAGACCAGGCCGTATCTCGCCGTTACGGCCAGTGGGCAGGTTGTTGAGATGATGCGTCAGGCCATTTACTAATGTACCATGCCAGTTACCGTATGCCGGATGCACTACCATACCGGCAGGCTTGTTCACCATCAATAGCGCCTCATCTTCGTAGCGAATATCGAGGTCCATTGGCTCAGGCAACACCCGATAATCAATGGGTGGCTCGGGCAGGGTAATTGTGATCGTGTCGCCGGGCTTGATGCGGTAGCTAGACTTCACCGGCCGCTCATTCACTTGTACTGCCTCAGCCAGAATAGCATTCTGTATCTTGGTGCGGGACGTATGCGGCAGTTGGCGCAACAGATATTTATCAAGCCGCAGCAAATCCTGCTTACGGCTTACTACTATGCGATGGTGCTCGTAAAGCTCATCTCCTATTTCTGCCTCGTCATCTTCAGGCGGAGTAAGAGGCAGCAGTTCATCGTCTGATGAGTCGATCTGAGTCATACAAAATCTCAGGTATAGTGGCTAAAAACAAAAAAGCCGAAGCGCAAAGCTCCGGCTTTTTTTAAACAGTGGTAAGCACGCTCTAAAGAGTTACTTTTTGGATTTAGTTTTTGTCTTGCTTGGAGATGCAGCAGATGTTGAAGTTGGAGTAGCAGTAACACCAGCCTTTGGAGCAGAAGCAACTGGAGCAGCACCTGGGGTTACACCCATTTTCTTCAAGATGAGGTCAGAAATATCCCCCTCTTTCGGGCCGTGCAACAATACTGGGCTAGCACCGTCAGAGTTTAATACATAGGTGTAGCCGTTTTCAACCGATACAGCGTCAATAGTTTTCTGCAGTTTGTCTAGTGCAGGCTTCAGTAAGGTTTGCTGCTTTTGCTGTAGGTTTTGGTCGGCAGAACGCTGAAACTCTTGAATGGACTGCTGCATAGTAGTCAATTCCTTTTCCTTGTCGGCTTTTACTACGTCGGTCATCGTAGCAGCGCCTTTCTGATAAGCTTCAGCTTTAGTCTGGTATTCAGCATACTTGCTCTTCAACTGATTTTCCAACTGCGTGCTGTACGCTTTCAAATCAGTTTCAATTTGCCGACTCTCGGGCATCTGGCTTAGCACGTATTCCACGCTCGTGTAGCCAATCTTCAGCGGACCACTTGGGGCAGTGGTCGTCGGAGCTGGGGTTGCCGCTGCAGCAGTGGTGGGAGCCTGTGCTAACGCAACTGAAGCCGACGTAAGAGTAAGGGCGGCCGCAGCCAACACAACGCGGAACATGTTCATACTGGTCATTGAAAAGGGAAACGTCTAGGAAGGTTTATGTTGCAAAGTTAATTCTTTCGGCTTGCCGGGCGTGCGGCCGGTTTCCGAGTAGCTGGTGTAGTGGCACCAGCCTTGTCTTCATCAGCTTGAGGCTCATCACCAGCCGGCGTCTTGGGTACGGATACCGACTTGACACTGCCTTTTTGTGCAGTTTGGTTCTTATCCTCAGATGCTAAACCCAATTCTTCCAATACAAATTCCGTATAGTCGTGTACTGGGTTGGTATAAAGCATAGTTAGATCCCCGACTTGTCGAAAATGATAGCTAACTGCTTTTTCTTAGCAACTTTCTCAACAGCCTCAAACACCCGATCCTGTACTGGCTTGGTTAACTCTTGACGCTTTTTAAACAGTTGCCCTTCGTAACCAAAGATTTTGTTCTGGTAGGCTTTTACATCCTGCTCTTTTTTCAGGATTTCGTCTTGCCGTTTCTTCTTCATAGGCTCCGTTAGCAGAACCTCCTCGGCTTGATAGGTGCGGTACAACTTATCGAGGTCCTTTTTTTGAGCCTCAATATCCTTCTGCCAGTTCTGCGACAAGTTGTTTATCTCCGTTTGAGCTTGCGCATACTCTGGCATCTTACCCATGATAAACTCGGAATCTATGTACCCAAACTTCTGGGCGCTAGCCGAGCCGACAGTAATCAAAAGCACTAGCAAAGATGCCAGAGCAGCGAACGTTTTCTTCATAGCAGCAAGTGATAAAGCCGACCGGCGCCTCCTGCACTTAGCGGATTTGCTGGCCAATGATGAAGTGGAATTGATTGCGGTCCTGAGCAGTGCCTGCATTGCCCGCGCTACGAGGAATTGCATCGAATGCTCGACCGAAGTCAAATCCTAGCAAACCAAATGCCGACATGAAAATACGAGCTCCAACACCAGCGGAACGGTACAGTTTGTAAGGGCTGTAGTTCGTGTAGTTATCGAAGGCGTTACCCGCTTCCGCAAAGCTTAGAATATAGACCGTCGCGGCTGGGTTCAATGATACCGGATAACGCAGTTCCATCACGTACTTATTATAAACGGCACCACCGTTTTGTTCTGTTCGCGCTGTAGGTATAGAATTTTGGTCTCCAGGGTCAGCATATCCACGCAAGCCTATGTATTCAGTTCCAACTAAGAAATTCTGGCTACCACCAGCCCCTAAACCAGATCCACCAAGCTTAAACCGTTCGAAAGGTCCGATTTGGTTGCTGCTTTTATAAGTACCAATAAATCCGAAGTGCGCCCTCGTATTAAGTACCAACTTGCCTACAATAGGTGTAAACCAGGACGCGTCAAACATCCATTTATGGAATTCAACCCATTCACTTGTGTTTAGAGGCGCGCCAGTTTTAAACACTGAGTAAGGGGGTGTCAAGTTTACACTCAACGATAATGAAGATCCTCTTCTTGTGAATGTAGGATTATCAATGCTGTTGCGAGACAGCGTAGTATTCAGTGTTATGTTAGTGGCGGTTCCGTTCCGAAAATTCTGAAAATAAGGATAATCCTTTACTATATACTGCGTAGCAGATAATGAATTACTCAGTGTAAAGTAATCATCTGGCCAGCGTAAGCGTCGACCTAAGCTAATAGACGCACTATTGCTTTTAAGATAGCCGCCATTACTGATATCAAAGCTGTTACTACCGTAACCACGGCTAATGGTTTTATTCAAACTAAAAGAGAATGAATTAGGCTTGCGGCCACCAAGCCACGGCTCAGTGAACGAGAACGAATACGCTTGGTATTGCAGACCGTTAGCTTGGACGTTCAGTGCTATGCGCTGTCCGTCGCCAGCTGGTACTGGCGTCCAGTTGCGGAAGTCCTTGGCTTTGCGCAACGAGAAGTTATTGAACACAAGGCCTACTGTACCTATAAAACCTGCATAACCACCCCAGCCACCCGAGAGAGTAATCTGGTCGGAAGGTTTTTCTACTACAGTATAGTTGATATCAACTGTGCCGTCTGCCTGGTTAGGCACTGGATTAATGCCTACTTTCTCGGGGTCGAAATAACCCAAAGTGGATATTTCTCGCTGTGAACGGATAAGCAACTCGCGGTTGAACTTATCACCAGGCAGGGTCCGTAACTCTCGACGTAACACGTGGTCAGTAGTCTTGGTGTTACCTGCAATGTTCACCTCCTTGATTCGAGCTTGCACCCCTTCTGTGATGCGCATCTCGATATCAATAGAGTCGCCTTCCACTTTAGTTTCTACTGGATCGATAGAGAAGAAGAGGTACCCATCGTTCATATAAAGCGACGTGATATCCTGGCCTGTTGGGTTATAATTGAGGCGCTTATCCAGCGTTTCCTTACTGTACACGCTTCCTTCCTTGATACCGAGTACCGAAGCAAGCGTTTTGTCATCGTACAGATAATTGCCAGCCCATGTGATGTTGCGGAAGTAGTATTTGGGGCCTTCATCCAACCGGATGCGTAAAGCTAAATTTTCCCCGTTCCGAATAAGTGAATCCGATACTACCACTGCGTCGCGGTAGCCCTGCGAATTGTAGAATTCGATAAGTTTTTCTTTATCTGCCTCAAATTCTACCCGTTGAAACTTTCCAGAATTCAAGAATTTGGGGAATTTCTTCTCCTTTGTCTTCTTGAATTTACCTTTCAGCTTGCTGTCCTTAAAAGCTTCGTTGCCTTCGAAGGCAATTTCCCGGATCTTGCTTTTGCCGCCTTTATCAACATTGATTTTCAACACTACGCTGTTCGACAAGCTAGAGTCAGGAACCTGCGTGATGTTTACTTTGGCATCTAAGAAGCCCTTGTTGGTGTAAAACTTCCGTACCTGAGTGCTCGTATTACTCAACAGAGCATCTGTCACTACTTTGCCTCGGATCAGCTTAATCTTGTTTTTAAGATCATCTGCCTGACTCTTACCAATACCTGTAAACTCAAATTTTGATAGTCGAGGACGCTCTTTGAGATTGAAATCAAGAAAAATACGGTTGCCATCGATGCGCGTGATAGAAACACTTACATCCCCCAGTATCCCTTGTTCCCATACTTTACGGATTGCCTTTCCTATTTCTTCGCCAGGCACTGAAATAGGGTCACCTACTCGGAGACCGGTTAAGCCAATTAGGGTATTAGTATCTAGGTAGCGGGCACCACTAACAGTGATACCTCCTAGTTCATAACGCTTGGGCTCGTCGCCAGCCGCAGCTGGAGCAGCTGTTTGAGCCATTCCAGTTAGGGGCGCTACTACACCTAGAGTAAGAACAATGGCCGCTACTCGACCTAGTGTGTTCAAAAATAAATTCATTCTGCTATTGAAAACCTTACGAAACGGTTAGCTGCTCACTCGTTTTCCCAAAACGCCGCTCACGGCGCTGGTACGCCTGCACAGCCTCTTCAAAATGAGCCCGACGGAAATCAGGCCACAATAGATCAGTGATATACAGTTCAGTATATGCCAGTTGCCACAGCAAAAAGTTGCTGATGCGTTGTTCGCCGCTAGTCCGAATTAGTAACTCTGGATCGGGCATACCCGCCGTAGTTAGATACTTGGCAATAGTGCTTTCCTGAACTTCCTCGGCACGCAGTTGTCCAGCAGCTACGTCGGCAGCCATGCGCTGGGCAGCTTGCGTTAAGTCCCAACGGCCGCTATAGCTAAGCGCTAGTACTAACGTCATCCGGGAACCGCCTTTGGTTAGTTCCATTGCTTCCGCTAGTTCACGCTGACAAGAGTTCGGCAAGCTTTCGGTTTGACCTATAGCTTGTAAACGAATACTATTCTTTAATAGTGTAGGAGTCTCTTTCCGAATAGTGTGTACCAGCAACTGCATCAATGCTGTCACCTCATGCGCCGGCCTCGACCAGTTCTCGGTAGAGAAAGCATAGAGCGTGAGGTAGCGTACCCCCATTTCGGCGGCAACTTCTACAGTTTCGCGTACGGCAGTAATGGCACTCTGGTGCCCGAAGATGCGGAGGCCGCCCTTCTGCTTGGCCCAGCGGCCATTACCATCCATAATCACGGCAACGTGAGCAGGAATATTCTTTGGGTCAATTTCGGACCGAACGGGCATGGATACTTTTTGCGTAAAGAGGCTGCAAGTTACGCAAATGGTTGCATTCCAACCTGTCCAATCCGGCTAACTACCGAAGGAGCTTAGGATTCTCCTTGTACTGAGGTGGGCAGTTTATCTTGTAAAAGGTATAGGATATAGTAAATCCGTTAAAAAAATACCAGTCCTGATCGTGCGGATTGCCTACAACATCCGTCTGCCCACTAGTCTTTCCATCAATATGATCGAGCTTATCAGTAAACGCTTTACGCGCGCCAGCTTCAAGCCCCAAGTTCCAACGATTAGACAAAGCATATTTAAAGCCAAAGCCCGCTGGCACTGCTACCCCAAGCATGTTTCCCTTCTGGTTGAGAGCAGGTAAAGCACCATTATTAGAAGCAGTTGTGGTGCTAGCTAGAAATCCAGCTAGTCCAACAAAGACATACGGAGTGAAATGGATTTTCGCTTTGCGATAATGATAATCGAAAAAGTTATACTCCAATACCGCTGAGGCCTCGTATAGACTGCCTTTCACGTTGGCCTGGCGATATGCCTGCAGCGGAGGCACATTTCCATTCTCCCCCTTCACATTACCATCATCAGCTCTCAGCAATCCTGCCAAGAGGGCCCCACGCAACGTGATAGGCGCAGAAATATCTCTGCGATAAAATGCTGTAATAGCCGGACGATTATTCTTGAACTGATAGCTCGGGGATAATTCACCTTTGTACACAAGTCCACCCAACCCTACCCCAATTTCACTGGTGTATTGGGCTGACACTGAATGGGCAAAAAAAACACTCCCTGTTTGCACCAAGCAAACAAGGAGTGTTTTGGAGAGATTCGCTTTCGTCATTATACTGGTTGTGAATGAATGCCAACCAGCACAGACTGGTTAGCGGAATTTGGGGCTTTTAACGCGCGGGGCAAGAATGTAGTTGAGCGTGAACCCAGCTTGAACGTACCAATCATCCTCGTTATTTTTGCCACGTTGGTAACCGGACTGGTTGTTCTCATTCCAAGTCCCATCTAGGCCAGCACCCGCGCCGCCAGTAATATCCCATCCGAAATATTGAGCTGCGGTAGATGTCAGGCTGCTACGGTTAGCTACGTATTTGTCGCTTACGTCGTCAAGGTAGTCATTAAACGTCTTACGAAAACCAATTTCAAAACCTAGATCAAAGCTTTTGTTGAGCTTATAGCGTGCTCCAGCGCCAAAAGGAATAGCAATGCCAGCTCTGTTGTAATCTTTGCCTTCAGTTTTCAAAGGCTGCAACGCTACATAGTTGTCATTGTTGTCCAACCCTTTTGGATTGCCTGCATAACCTGCAAGGCCAGCAAACAAGTAAGGCACAAGATCCGGACGCTTGATGTAGTTGTTCCGGTTAGGAATCAGGTCAAAAATAGCTACTGCGGAGAGTTCGGCAATATCATTGCGGAAATTCATGTTCCGGTTGTAGCGAAACTTAGCATCAGCGTCATTCTGATCAGCGGCTTTAGCGTCGCTGCCCGTAATACGACCATAGCTCAAACCTCCACGACCAGAGATACGCGGAGTAAAGCGGTGCGTGAAAGTAACGCCAAGATTGGGGCGGGTGGCACCGAAACGTAAGCTTGGAATGCTAGGCTTAGGAGTAATATCACCGAAATAGTTCATAGCTGTCAGCGTTACGCCGACTGAATTATACTGCTTCCGCTTCGTGAACTGCTGCGCATCCGCCGCAGGTGCTACTAGCAGCGAAGCCAACAGCAACGTAAGAGTGTAATTGAAAAACTGCTTCATATTGGAGCGAAAGTTAGTAATAGCGAAAGTAGGAGTCTGATCTGGAGGAAACACAGTAACAGTCAGCAACAAAAGTAGAAGATATAGGGAACTAAAAAAACAAATAGCAGAAAAAGTATATCTGTCAAACTGGAATTCCAGCCGGATTTCGCCGATCTAGCCCCCAGTTTAACTTGCTACGCAGAGTACTTAGGAAATTAACATGATTGAATTTTACTAAGCGCACAGAAAAGCTCTCTCGTCTAACTGCAATTTGCACCCCCGCATCAACCGCTACTGAACGTGAATCAAGGGAAAGCAAAAATTGATTGCTCCTCCCCTCAATTTCAAATGAAATCACACTGCGATCCGACACGATAATAGGACGCACGTTGAGATTGTGAGGGCATACGGGAGCAATGATAAAATTGTTTGTCTGTGGTAGCATCACTGGTCCACCACAACTGAGAGAGTACCCAGTAGACCCAGTTGGAGTGGCTACTACCAGACCATCGGCCCAGTAGGAGTTCAAGTATTCTCCATCGATATAGGTGTGGACCACAATCATGGAGGAAGTATCACGCTTGAGGATACTGAACTCATTGAGCCCAAAGTTGATACCACCAAAAGCATCTGGATCGGTTTCCACTCGGATTAAGCTCCGATCTTCCAAGACGAAATGGCCTTTGAAAAGCGCATCCATGGCTTGCGCGATACGGTCGGGAGTAACGGTGGCTAAGAACCCGAGCCGGCCTGTGTGAATACCGAGTATAGGTATCTGTAGGCTACCCACATAGGTAACGGTGTCGAGCAAGGTACCATCGCCGCCTATGCTGAGGACGAACTGCACGCCCCGCAACGAGTCATCCCGGGTGAAAGTGGAAACGCCGGCGGGCAAGTTGAGCCGTTGGGTTAAGTAATCATGAAAAGATTTGACTACAAGAATGTCTGTCTGGCGACTGGCTAGATCATCAAGCAGATTCTGCACAAAAGGCAAACTTGCATCGTCAAAGGGTTTCCCTAGAATGGCAATTTTCATAACAGAATCTTAATCTGCGTACAGCAGACACTATATCAAATGGGAAATTGGGAACGGAAAAAGAAGCCTCCTTGGCCCCGCCGGGTACGAGTGTATTCGAAAGTAAAAACTCGGTCGTAATACGTTACCAGATGCATTGCAAGCCCGGCAGAAGCAAGCAAGCGGCCAGGCAACTGGTTGCTCGCCACAACCGAAGGCGTGCTTACGTAACCTGCATCGATAAAGGTATTCAAATAGAGTACGAGCGGAATGGTGTTGACCTTAGGATTAGGTATCCCATCTAGTTGCACTTGGCCTGCATCGAAGAGACGGTAGGAGATGCCTTGTTGCGCCAATGCATAATGTCGACCATCCACTACGTACGGGTCATAACCTCGCACTAGCACGTCATAGCCAAGTGCTCGATTGTCGGCGTAGGAGAAGCGCTTACTAAAGCGCATCTGGCCCTGTACAGCACCACTGTAGTAGAACTTCCCACCAAGTGGCACATAGCGGGCGTAACGAACTCGCGTTAGTAGCTGCGAAGGAGCCTCTGTAATGAAGCTGCGGTACACCACTTGGGCTTGTAGGTATCGACCACTGAGCGGATAAGCGAATGTATTGCGTTGATTAAGAACACCGCTTAAACTAAAGTCCAAATACTCCCGGCGGGTACGGCCAAGGTAGTAGTCGGGATTGAGGTGATTTACGGAATCAGTAATTGCCTCTTGATGATAGCTGACATCGAAGGCAGCAAGCAAGCGTACCGTTTTGCGCCAACGCAACCCTGCCGTAACGTAGCGCCGCTCGATTGGGAAGCCATCTTGAGGGCGAAAAGTAACAAGCCGGTCATGCACCGTGGCATAATCGAGAGCCCGAGCACGATAGTAAGAGAAACCCGCTCCCACGCCTACTCGGCGCCGACGGCCATAGCCGGGTGCTTCATAGAACAACTCGTACTTGCGGTTGAAGCCTAACTGTAAGTTCGCCAGCAGATTTTCATTGCGTCCCCGAAAATTTCGACGCGTCAAGTGTACGCCATAGTCAACCCGACGCCAACGGTCGGAACGATCGGCCCAGGCACGAAAGTTACGATCAGCAATGGAGAGGATAGGAACCGGGAACGTGTACCAACGCTCTTTCACGCTGAAGAGAACGGTCATGCTGCCATCATGACAAGCTACCTCGCACAGTACTTGGTGAAACAACTGTAGATTGAAGAGCCGGCGGCGATTTGCTTCAATCCGAGTTGCAAGGGTAGAAGCCTGCAGCGTGTCCCCCTCGCCGAAATCTAATTCGGCCCGGAGAGTACGCTCTTTGGTTACTTCATTTCCCACAAAAACTATTGCGCCTACCCGAAGGGTAATGTAGCCAGGACACGCTACAAGTGCCTGTAAGGTATCGGGAAAGGATGAGCGGTTGGCACCAAGAGAAGAGAGAGCTAAAGCAGGAACAGCACGAACTGTAGCGGTAGCAAAGAAAAGTACCACCCAAATCAAAAAAGCTCGTGTGTGCACCCGGTTGCCGCTTACAGGCTTAGGTATCTGAGCAGCGCATCGTACCGCTCCTGTTCGTTCTCGCCTACCTCGGCTACGCCATTGAACTGCGCTGTAATGGCATAGCCAAAGCGCTCCAAGGTAGCAGCAATACGAGTAAGGGAAGGAGTGTTCACCTTCAGAGTGAGACGAATACGGTAGGGGTCGTGTTCGTCTTGCGCTACGTGGGCACTCAGCACTTTGGCGTTGTTCTCTTCTATGTATCGACTGATAGTCCCCAAGGAATAGTCGCGCTCTTCCATAGAAAGCACAATCACTGCTCCCTGTCCAGGAGCAATAGGCGTCTGACCGAAAGCGGCTAGGGTATCACTAACGGTTACTACGCCCATATATTCCCGCTGGTCGTCGAGAACAGGAACAAGCTGAATCTTATTTTGAATAGCTATTTCCATGACGCTGTAGAAGTGCTGATCGTGCTGCACGTGCACATCGGCATAATTCAACGAAAGGTCACTTAGTAGCTGATTATTTCTCTCGGCTTGTTCAGCATCAGCTAAATCGGCCCCCGTGATTAGGCCCCGGTAGGCTCGGTTGTCTAGTACGGGCAATTGGCCAACGTGGAATTCCTCCAGCCATTTGGCCGCTTTCCCGACGGTATCCGACACCTTCAAGGGCGGAATCATCTGGTTGAGCAAGTCTTCGGCAATCATCGAATGCATCGGCGGATATGAGGAATTAAACGACTAAAATAAAACCAGGCGGGCGGGTTAGGGTTGCGAAAACTGAAACACCTAGTTGCGACCACAAGTCACAACATCAATAAATACGGAGCGGCAACAAACTTGGAGTTTGAGAAGCCACAGATATACAAAAAAGTTTTCAACGGCTTACACCGAAGAGCCAGTAATCTAAAGAGACCACCTAAGCCGCAGAGGTTGCTTTTGTTTGAGTGGCCTCTATACTTCCTTCTGCATGAGCGTTTTACTCTCAGCTCGCAGCTACCGCTTCCTTCTCGGTACGGCGCAAAAACTGACTTAGCAACACATTAAATTCCCGAGGGCGCTCCATCATGGGCGCGTGGCCACAATGGTCGAGAAAACGCAACTCGGAATTGCGGATGAGATGATGAAACTCGTGTGCCACCACCGGCGGAGTAATGGTATCATTGAGCCCCCAAACCAATAAGGTTGGCACCCGAATCCGACCTAACTCCTTGCCGAGATTATGGCGCTGAGCTGACCTAGCAATAGAAATGATGCGCAGGCACTTGGCGTTGGAGTTGGTAACGTCGAACACTTCGTCTACTAGTTCTTTGGTGGCCACGGCAGGATCGTAGAAAGTGTACGCTACTCGTTCCTGCACATAGCCATAGTTGCCACGCTTGGGGAAAGAGCCGCCCATGGTATCCTCGAACAGGCCGCTGCTGCCGGTGAGCACCAGCCGATTTACCCGCGTCGGATTCCGCAACGTGTATTCGAGCCCTACATGGCCGCCCAACGAATTACCGAGCACCGTACAGGATTCCGTCAGGTGAATGGCCGCCACAAATTCCTCTACATACTTCACCAAGCCCGGCACGCCCGCCTGCGTGAGCGGCATCTCATAGATGGGCAGCAGCGGAATGATAACGCGGTAGTCGGGGCGGAAGTGCTCTACTACGTCTTGCCAATTGCTAAGGGCCCCAAAAAGACCGTGCAATAGCAGCAGTACCGGACCGGCACCTTCATCGACGTACTGAAATTCGTTGCGTTCTTTGATTTGCAATTCCATCTTTTTAGTGGGTAACCGATGTGGTATTCGTCACCGGACCCTCTTCTACAATGATACAATACCGAACCCAATTGCGCAGCATCGAGAGGCCGTGGGTGGTGAGCAGCGCTTCGGGGTGGAACTGAACGCCCACCAGCGGCAAGGTAGTATGACGCAGCGCCATGATTTCGTGGGCTGCGTCGGCGGTGTACGCCAACGGGTGCAGCACAGGAGGCAAATCAGTTACTACCAGTGAATGGTAACGCGTGACGGGCATCTGCCGTGGCAGTTCATGAAACAGCCATTCAGTAGCTGCCACCTCCATTTCCGATACTTTGCCATGCATGGGCCGGGCCGCACGGGTCACAGTAGCCCCGAAAAATTCGGCTAAGGCCTGATGCCCCAGACATACTCCGAGCATTGGAACACGTTGATGCCAAGCGGCAATAACTGCCATCAGGTTGCCGGCTGCTGCTGGCGTACCAGGTCCCGGCGACAAAACCAACGCATCAAATTTCAACTCCTCTAGTTGGGCCAGTGGCACATCGTTGCGCACGATCTGCACCTCGCACCCCAGTTGCTGAAAGTAATCCAGCAAGTTGTAAGTGAAAGAATCGAAGTTGTCGAGCAGCAGCAGGCGCGTCATGGCAGTAAGTCAGTAGCTGAAGTAAGCTGGCAAAGCCTCTTAGAGTTCCTGCACAGCCCCTTTCAGGAAAACGTATCTTCGCTCGACTACCCCTTTGTTCGCTAAAACACTGTGCGTAGCTTCGTTAGCAGCGTGCTGGCGAAAGGCATAACGAAGCCAACAACTTCCAGCGCGAAGGGAGTAGCCTGGCGCACGACGGGCAGCACTTGCGAACTAGCAACAAGGGTAGGCGAAATGAGTTGCAACCCCGATAAGCCGATTCCGTGCAGCAGCAAGCTCAAGCCTAACACCCACTTCAGGACGCCGACTGCGCCGCCACCTAAGTTGTCGAGAACACCTAAGGGCGTGAGATGCACCGCTTTCTTCACGAAACTGCCCAGTAAGTGTACGCCCCATACAATGGCAGCAAACACCAGCAGGAACGCCACAAGTGGCAGTAACCCAAAGGCTTCTCCTACATAGTGGCGTACCAACGGAATAGCATCGCTTAGAAGAGCTAGGCCGCCTACCGCCCCCAAAACAAACGCCAACAACGACGCTATTTCTAATACAAGCCCCCGCTGAAAGCCTTTGACGGCTCCTATGCCCAATGGAATCAGCAACAGAATATCGAAAGCGGACATAAACGGAAAAGCTAGAGTAAAGGCGCTAGAAGCAAAAAGACAAAGGCAGCAAGTTGCTCGGCCATCATTTCGTTTCTAGCACCTCCACTGCTTACACATTCGTGTTGTTGAGCAGGTTGTTTACCACTTGCGAAATCATTCGGCCGTCGGCCTTACCGGCTAGCTCACGGGCTGCTACGCCCATTACTTTGCCTAAATCCGAAGGGCCGGTAGCTCCTACGCGCTGGATGATGCTGACTAGTTGCTCCACCAGATCGGCTTCGCTGAGCTGCTGAGGCAGATACTCTTCGATGATGGCTAGTTCGGCTAGTTCCACTTCTTCGAGGTCGGAGCGAAACTGTTTGTTATAGGTTTCAGCGGCTTCGCGGCGCTGCTTGGCGGCTTTCGTTAAGAGCTTGACTTCGGCATCGGAAGTGAGGGATGCACCGTGCTGCCCTTCCGCTGTTTCAGCCAACATAATTTGGGACTTGATGCTGCGCAGAGTAGTAAGACGAGTTTTGTCTTTGGCCAGCATGGCCTTCTTGATATCTGCGTCGATTGTTTCTTTCAGAGCCATA
Organism: Hymenobacter volaticus; assembly: GCF_022921055.1. Taxonomy (GTDB): domain Bacteria; phylum Bacteroidota; class Bacteroidia; order Cytophagales; family Hymenobacteraceae; genus Hymenobacter; species Hymenobacter volaticus. The sequence goes on along the minus strand of NZ_CP095061.1, from coordinate 458,111 downwards.
ATTCAGAGGAAATGAGAATGCAAGATTACGTGTTTTTAAGTGATGCAACGGAAGCCATGGCTAGACACAGCCATGAGGCATCGTAAGCAGGTAGCTAGTTTGTGTTCAGTCGGCAACTTTGCGAAACGATAACCCGAGTCATCAGAAGCATACTTGTAAAACAGGGCGCGTAGCTCGGAGTTGTATCTTTGGTTTCTTCCAGGCCACTCCGTCAGAAACACCTTAACATGACCAAGCTTAGCGTAAACATAAATAAAATAGCTACCCTGCGGAATGCCCGCGGCCATAACCGTCCTGACCTTCTGCAGGTAGCGCGCGACTGTGAACGGTTTGGAGCGCAAGGGATTACGGTACACCCGCGGCCCGATGAGCGCCACATCCGCTACCAAGACGTCCGCGACTTAAAACCTATTGTTACCACCGAATTAAACATAGAGGGCAACCCAACTCCCGATTTTCTGAACCTAGTGCGCGAAGTGCGTCCAGAACAAGTAACCCTGGTGCCCGACGCACCCGATGCCATTACGTCGAATGCCGGCTGGGATACCGTAAAGCATCAAATCTATTTGATGGGTATTGTGCAGGAACTAAAGGCATTGGGCTGCCGGGTTAGCATTTTTCTGGATCCGAACCTAGAAATGGTGAAGGCCGCTGTTGGCACTGGCACCGACCGGATTGAGTTGTACACCGAAGACTACGCCCGCCAGTATCACCACGACCCAGAGGCCGCCCTCCTCCCCTATCGTACGGCCGCCGACTTAGCGCATCAGCTTGGCCTCGGCGTCAATGCGGGCCATGACCTCGACCTCGACAACCTGGCGTATCTGCATCGAAACATGTCTGGGCTGGCGGAAGTGAGCATCGGGCACGCCTTGGTCTGCGATGCACTTTACTTAGGCCTCGAAAACACAATTCAACTCTATCGGCGTCAATTGGCGTAAAGGATCAATAAAAGTATGAGCAAGATGTGCTCCTCCTTAGCTCATCCTACCTAGTTGTTGATCCTATGTCCCGTTTGCCTCTCTCCGAATTCCTACAAGGCCCGAAAACACACCCGTCTTGGATGTGCGTGCTCCAATAGAGTACAGTCAGGGCCATATACCGGGTGCGCTTAGCTTCCCTCTCTTTACCGACGAGGAACGGGCCCGCATCGGCACCACCTATAAGCAGGCTAGCCAAGACAAAGCCGTACTACTCGGCTTAGACTTGTTTGGGCCGAAAATGAGTCAAATGGTGAAGGTGGCTTCCAAGCTGGCTCCGGGAAAGAAGTGCGGGTGCATTGCTGGCGCGGTGGCATGCGCAGTGGGGCGGTGCAGTGGCTACTAGAGTTAGCAGGCTTTAAAGTGCACTTGCTTAACAAAGGCTATAAAGACTATCGACAATGGGTACTGGCTCAGTTTGCCGAGGCTCGGCCGCTGCTTGTGCTGGGTGGCCTCACAGGCTCTGGCAAAACCGATGTACTGCACGAGTTGGCTGGCTTAGGCGAGCCAGTAGTGGATCTGGAAGGGCTGGCTAGTCATAAGGGCTCGGCGTTTGGCAGCATCGGTTTGCCACCTCAGCCCACTCAAGAACAGTTCGAAAATGACTTAGCTGCGGCCTTGGCACAGCTTTCATCTGAAACTCCCATTTGGCTGGAAGATGAAAGCCGCACGATTGGCGGTATTCATGTGCCGCCACCCCTATTTCGGCAGATGAGCGAGGCGTCGTTGGTAGTGCTGGAAATCCCGCGGGCTGTGCGGGTACGCAAGCTAGCCGAAGAATATGGCCGCGAAGACCCAGGCGCTCTGGCTACATCAATCCTACGAATTCGCAAACGCCTAGGCGGCCTCGCTACCAAAGAGGCGTTATCGGCTATCGGCGAGGATGATATGGAGAAGATGGTGAGTTTGGTGCTAGATTATTACGACAAGACCTATAACCACGGTCTTACGGGCCGCAAGGCCATCCGCGTGCCTTCCGATACTTGCGACGCTGCCGTGAATGCACAATTAGTAAAAGTGGCCGTGCAACACGCCAACTTATTTTCTTCAGTTTCCTCCAATACACCTTCCAGTGGTACCTAAGCTGCGCGTTGCCCGCCCTACCGACAATTTACCGGAGCTACTGCGCTTCTACCGCGACGGACTAGGATTGGTAGAACTAGCTTCGTTCACCGCGCACAACGGGTTTGATGGGGTGATGCTCGGCCACCCACAGGCACCTTATCACCTGGAATTCACGCACCAACCCGGCCACCACGTAGGTCGGGCGCCAACTTCCGACCATCTGCTGGTGTTCTACTTACCCAACCTGCCCGACTGGCAGGCGGCTACCCAACGTATGGAAGCCGCAGGTTTCAAGCCAGTACCGGCGTATAATCCGTATTGGGACCAACACGGTACCACATTCGAGGATCCCGATGGGTACCGTGTTGTGTTGCAGCACGCGGCTTGGAAGCTGTAGCGGCTTCAATTGTTTGCTACTTTACTACTACACCACCAATGACCACCGAGACCACCGACCAGATTCGCCTTACGCAATACAGCCACGGGGCCGGCTGCGGCTGCAAAATTGCGCCCAAGGTGCTCGACCAGATTCTGCACACCAGCATTCCGCAACCCCACGACGACAAGCTCTTGGTTGGCAACTCTTCCCGCGACGATGCCGCCGTGTACGATATCGGGGGCGGCCAGGCCATCATCAGCACCACCGACTTCTTCATGCCCATTGTCGATGATGCGTATGATTTTGGGCGCATTGCCTCGGCCAATGCTATTTCTGATGTGTATGCCATGGGTGGCCGACCGGTTATGGCCATTGCTGTGCTGGGTTGGCCTATCGACAAGTTGGCTCCCGAAGTGGCGCGCCGTGTAATTGAGGGCAGCCGCAGCATCTGCCAGGAAGCCGGCATTCCGCTGGCCGGTGGCCACAGCATCGATTCGCCGGAGCCCATTTTTGGACTGGCTGTAACGGGGATGTTGGCCATTGAAAACCTTAAGCAAAACGACACGGCCACTGCTGGCTGCGAATTATACCTCACCAAGCCGCTAGGTGTTGGCATGCTGACTACGGCCCAAAAGCGTGGCATCCTGCGGCCCGAAGACGAAGCCATTGCCCCGCGCAGCATGATGCAACTCAACAAAATAGGCGCCGACTTAGGCAAGCTAGCCGCCGTACGCGCTATGACCGACGTGACTGGGTTCGGCTTACTCGGGCACCTTTCGGAAGTTTGCGAAGGCAGCAACCTCACGGCCGAAGTGGAATTTAGCGCCGTCCCGCTTATTCCCGAAGCTGAATCGTACCGAGCGCAAAAGGCCATTCCGGGTGGCACAGTACGCAACTGGGATTCCTACGGCCACAAGATTGGCACGATCACCGACGAGCAGCGGGCGTGGCTTTGTGATCCGCAAACTTCGGGTGGTTTACTCGTGTGCGTCGAGCCAACTGGCCGAGAAGAAGTACAGGCCGTTTTCAAGCAGCACGGGTTGGCATTGGAGCCGTTTGGCGTGCTACGTGCCCATCAGCCCGACGAAGCCTGGATTCAGGTGCGGTAGGCAGTGAAGACTATTTCGCTGTTGCGGCCTCTGCTGGAGTTCGGGGCCGTTGTCGTAGCCCTTATTGTGGGGCTACGACTTATTACGGGCTTATTTGGAAGCCGCCGCAAAATGTACCGAGTTACATTTCAGCGGCAAGTAGCCTTACTGTTTTGGCCACTGCTTTGTTTGAGCGTGGGCCTGCCTTTCCTTGTATCGTTTCTGTTTGCCGGCACTTTATCAACCTATGAACTAGTGCTGTTGATACTGATTTCGGCACTGGTGTTGGGCTTTGCCGGTCCTGCTTTTCTGCTCCATCTACACTATTACTTGCACAACCACGATACCGAGCTACTATTCGAGCCCAAACAAAACGTTTTGGAGGTATATCAGGATGGACAGCGGCTGCCCTTCACCCGAGCCGACATAGACAGGGTGATATATGCCCGCTGTACTTCCCGAAGTCTGTTCTGGAGCAGTTATGAGTATGTTCAGCTGCATTTACACAACGGACAGATACTGACTATAACTTCTTTACTGCTAAAACTGACTCCACTAGCCGATTTCCTACGCAATACCCGACTAGAAACTTGCCAATATCTATTTTGCACCATCCGGTCATAGAAGACCGTCACAAGGCTATGACCTCAATGCGGCTCGAGTAGTATGGGCGCAGGAAGTTGATGTTCTCAACAACTTTTACTGAGTGCATAGGTGACGTAATTGCCATCGATAGCACACTCGGCCCCGAAACTGTAGTGCAGGCTGAACTGCCGCATTAGCTAGCAACTAGCTGCTGATTGCGCGCAGATGTGCCCGCTACTCCCGACCTTTGCTCGCTCTTTCTGCTTCTACTATGTACCTCCATCACCGCGAAATAGGCCAAGGCGCTCCCCTAGTAGTTCTGCATGGCCTCTTCGGCACCCTCGACAACTGGCAAACCTTAGCCCGCCGTTGGGCCGACGCAGGGCTTCGTGTTATAAGCGTTGATTTGCGCAATCATGGCCGCTCTTTTCACACGCCCGAGCATACGTATGAATTGATGAGCGACGACGTGCTGGCCTTATTCGACAGCCTACAACTAGGGGACAACGCTACGTTGCTCGGCCATAGCATGGGCGGCAAGGTAGCCATGCGTTTCGCCCTCGACCACCCCAACCGATTGGCTCGCCTAGTAGTAGTAGACATTGCCCCCCGGTTTTCCGACATGGCGCACCAAGACGAAATAGTTGCGGGCTTGAATGCCGTGAACCTCAACGTTCTCGAAAGCCGGCAACAGGCCGATGAGGCACTGGCTGTTCATATCCCCAACCCGGAGTACGGCAGTTTTTACTCAAGAATCTTTACCGTCAGGAAGACAATTCTTTTGCTTGGCGACAGAATCTGAGTGCTCTCACTGAGAACTTAACGCACATCGGAGCCGAAATCAGTAGCTTGACGCCTTTCTTAAAGCCAGCACTCTTTATTCGCGGTGGCAAGTCTGATTATGTTACCGCTGAAGACAAACTCTACGATATCCCGGCCTTGTTTCCCAACTCCCAAGTGGAAACCATAGTGGACGCTGGCCATTGGGTGCACGCCGAAAAGCCAGACGAGGTGTTTGAACTAGTGCAGGCATTTGCCAAAAGCTAGTTGCTGCCTACTTTCCAGCGTGCTATTTGCCACAACGTGTTGCTGCTTTTCTAGGCGACCGTGCGCTTGGCTTGCTAGTACTTACTCCATGCTCAACACTTGATTCAACTTGAAGCCCGGCATTCTCTATCTGATTCCTACCATTCTGGCCGACGAAACGGCTCCGCAGGTGCTGCCGCCACAGATTGCTGCGCATGTAGCTGCGTTGTCGTATTTCTTGGTGGAAAATGCCCGTACCGCTCGGCGTTTCATCAAAAGTGTAGCACCCGCCCAGGTAATTGAGGATCTGCGCATCAGCGTTATTGATAAAGACAGTACTGAAGCGCAAATACAGGCGGCTCTAAAGCTAGTACTAGCCGGACAGGATGCGGGAGTCATTTCGGAAGCTGGCTGCCCCGGCATTGCCGACCCTGGGGCCGAGTTAGCACGGGCAGCACATACGCTTGGTATTCGGGTGGTGCCGCTGGTGGGGCCGAGCAGCTTACTGCTGGCCCTTATGGCTTCGGGCATGAACGGGCAGAGTTTCACGTTTCATGGCTACTTGCCTATCGACCGAAGTCGGCGAGCGGCTGCAATCAAGCAGTTGGAAAAGCTAGCATTAGCCCAGCATCAAACCCAGCTTTTCATCGAGACACCTTACCGCAACATGCAGTTGCTGGAAGATTTGCTAAGCCAGTTGCACTCGGCTACTCGTTTGTGCATTGCTGCTAGCCTCACGGCTCCCAACGAATATGTGCGCACCAACACAATAGCCGGCTGGAAAAAAGCCGGGCTGCCTGAAATTCACAAGCAGCCTGCTGTATTCTTGGTAGGCCGATAGACTGGAAGCTGTAGGTTATTTCAATAGCTGATATACCAACAGCGAAGCCACGTAGGCCAATCCAGTCATGTAGAAAAGCTGGAGCAACGGCCAGGCCCAGCCTTTGGTCTCGCGGTAAGTAGTGGCCAAAGTGCTCATGCACTGCATGGCAAACACGTAGAAGACTAGCAAAGAACCCGCGCGAGCCGGGGTGAAGAACGGCTGCCCATCCGGCCCTTTTTCGGCGGCCAGCTTTTGCTGTACTGTTAGCTCGTTGGCATCCTGCCCCACGCTATAAATGGTTGACATAGTGCCCACAAACACCTCGCGTGCGGCAAACGAAGTCAGCAGCGAGATTCCGATCTTCCAGTCGAAACCGAGTGGGCGAATAGCAGGCTCAATTAGGTGGCCGAACTGCCCCGCATAAGAAGATTCCAGCTTTTCGGAAGCAACATGAGACTCGGTTTCTGGCTCGCTCATACGTTGTGCGGTGGCACTTGTACGGGCCCGCTGTTCAGCTTGCTCCAGAGCATTGCCGGGACCATAAGAAGCCAGTACCCACAGTATCACCGAAATGGCCACGATAACCTTGCCAGCCTGGAAGACAAAGGCTTTCACCTTTTCAACGATAGTCAAGCCCACATTTTTCCAACGCGGCCAGCGGTACACCGGGAACTCCATGATGAAGTAACTCCGCTCCTTGGTCTTCATGAACAGCTTCAGCACCCACGCCGACCCAACTGCCGATACAAAACCTAGTAGGTATAGACCCATTAATGCTACCCCCGCAAATTAAACACGCCGAGCACCGGCTGATCGGGCACCACCAAACCGATAAGTACCGTGTATACCGGAATTCGAGCTGAACAGCTCATCAGCGGCGTGACGAAGATGGTAATCATCCGGTCCTTACGGTTCTCGATAGTACGGGCACTCATGATGGCCGGCACGGCGCACGCCATACCTGAAATTAGGGGTACAACGCTCTTACCATTCAACCCGAACTTACGCATGATGCGGTCCATCATGAACGTAACTCGCGCCATATAGCCAGTTTCTTCTAGCACAGCGATGAAAGCAAACAGCAAAGCAATCTGCGGAATGAAAATTAGCACGCCGCCTAGGCCCGCCAGCACTCCTTCTGTCAGTAGGCTGATAAGGGGCCCATTGAAATTCGATTGGATCAAGCCATTAATCCAGGCTACACCTTGGTCAATGAGTTCCATTGGATAACTGGCCCAAGAAAACACCGCCTGAAACAGCAAAAACAAAATCAACAGAAAAATCAAGTAGCCCCACACACGGTGAGTTAGCACTCGGTCGATGCGGTTGCTATACGGCTCGGCTTTTTCAGTGCGCGTCACCGACACAGCATCCAGCAGCAATTCATTGATGCGACTGTAACGGTCAATGGTTTCCTGTGCTTGCCGAGGAGTAGGCTCGAAGTTATATTTAGCGACAAGCTCCCCTATATACGCCTTGTCATCAGCACTCAGGAAACTGATGTGGCGAAACTGGTGCGCGTAATGCAGCGCCAGATAGTCGTTGTGCAGGTTGAAGTAGTACCGAATCTGCCGCAGCATAGGCAGCAGCGACTCATCAGGCTCATAAAACCGGTTGGTGCCAGCATCGAGTTGTTGCGCCATCACAATTTTGAGCGCCGCTACCCCAATGCCTTTGCGGGCATTCATCGGAATAATGGGCACGCCCAGCTCTTGCTGCAATGCTTCCAGATCGATATTAATACCGTGCTGAGCAGCCACATCCATCATGTTCAGCGCGAGCACTAAAGGCAGACCTAAGTCAGCAAGCTGTGTAAACAGCAGCAAATTACGCCGCAAGTTGCTGGCATCGGCCGTCACTACCACGAAGTCCGGATACTGCGCCGAAGCCCGATCGTAGAGCAGATCAGTTATTACCTTCTCATCTAGACTTTTAGGATAGAGCGAGTATGTGCCCGGCAAATCGATGATTTCCGCGCGGTGCTGCGGCGTAAGCTGGCTTACGCCGGTTTTACGGTCTACCGTCACGCCGGGAAAATTGCCGACTTTCTGGTTGAGCCCCGTGAGCTGATTGAAAAGCGACGTTTTGCCTGAATTAGGATTACCAATCAGCGCTATTCGCGTGAGGCTACGTGACGCCGCACCAGTGGCTTCCAATGTGGCGGCCGAAGCAGCCGCCCCAGCAGGTGCGATACGAATTCCGGCACTACTCATGCGCGGTTACTCCTTCAATAAGATAGTAGCTGCTTCACTCACCCGCAGCGATAAGGTGTAATCGGCTGCCTCGCCTACCACTAGTGTAATAGGGCAGCCTAAAGGCGCCCGACTGTTAAGCCGTACCAGTGTGCCCGGAATACATCCCATTTCCAACAGTTTGAGCGCCATTTCCGGGTCCTTCAGGCAGCAGATTGTGCCGCTCTCACCTAAACGTAGATCTTTCACACTCCGAGGAGCAACAACAGTTTGGGCGGAAGCGGAGCGAGCAGACACGGCAGCAGAGTTATTTAGACTTACTTTAAACAAAGGTACAACCCATTTAGGTTTCGCCCAAGTCAACTCAATTACTAGAATCACTCTACCTCAGCCTTATAAATATTCCTTTTCACAATTGCATTTTTATAAATATTTTAAGAAAACGTACCGAAATTCGGCTTTATCATTTTACTTTTGGGATATAACACTAGCCTGATAACATATGCTCCAACGCGTACTTGCTTTCGTCACCTTTCTTTTGCTGTTACCGGCGCTGGGCATGGCCCAGGAGAATCGTCTGTCCGGTCGCATTGTCGACCAAAAGACGAAAGAGCCCATCCCTTTTGCCTCTATTGGCTTGAAAGAGGAACAGACCGGTGCTCTTACCAATGAGTATGGCTTTTTCCAGATGGCAATGCCAGAGAAAAATGCTCAAGACTCACTTATTGTATTAGCCTTGGGCTACAAGCGCATGGCTGTACTCGTGAAACGTGGCAACGCTAACCTTGCCGACCTTATCATTGAAGTGCCAAAACGCGTTGTCGAATTGGCCAACGTAACAGTGAAAGGTGGCAAAGTTAAAGATTTGTCTCTTGGCTCGAAAGCTGCTGCACCGGGCGAAGGCATGATTCAAGGTATGCCAGGTAGCCAGTACGCCTTCTTCGTGAAGAACGATAAAAACAAGAAGCTCGGCAACGTGCGCTCAGTTTCGTTCTACATCGGGGAAAACGGCTTCCCCCGTGAGCCTTTCCGGGTGCGTCTCTACAAGGCTGATGGAAACTACAACTCGCCTAATACCGATATTCTCACTGAAAACGTGGTGGTTTCGGCTCCCAAAGGTGGCGACTGGTACACTATCGACTTAACACCCTACAACATTGAAGCGCCTACAGAAGGATTCTTTGTCGCTATGGAGTGGATTGTAAGCGGTGACAAGTTCTACACCACCAACTTTATGGACACTTATACGCCTTATGGTCAAATCATGCGTCCAACCTTCGAGTTCAAGGAAAGCCGGACTTGGAGCTACACTATGGGCAAAGGCTGGAGCCTGCTGACTCTCGCCAGCAATGGCCAGCGCTACAATGCCATGATCAAAGCAGAAGTAGACCAAATCAAGGACTAATCTTATACCCTAGCTATCAGATAATTATCTCTATAGCTACCACTCGATAATTTTATAAACAAGAAAGGCCCACTCCTTATGGAAGTGGGCCTTTCTTGTTTTGTGTCACTAACTAAGTGCAAGCATACAATGCTACTCACCAGTCATTATTGACTTATTCTATTATTTAATGACAGCAATTTCAACACGCCGGTTTTGCTGACGTCCTTCGGGAGTAGCATTACTAGCGACGGGAGCCGACTCACCCATTGGTTCTATACTGATACGATCGGCGCCAATGCTGGCGTTGGAAGTAAGCCAGTTTTTTACAGCTTCTGCGCGCTGGGCGCTTAGCTCTTTATTGTAATTTTTGTCGCCGCGCGAGTCAGCGAATCCCATAACGCGAACTTGGCTTTTACCGTAACGACGACCAATTGAACCTCCTATTTCAGACAGGGCACGCGTAGCGGTTGGCTTGATCGTGGCCTTGTCGGTATCAAATAGAACCGTTTCTTCCAAGCCATATACGCTGTACTTGTCGTCGCCACGAACCGAAATTTCAGGCAAATCGATTTCCTCGTATTTCACATCAGCTAATTTGGCTTTGGTCATGTCCCAAGCGGCATCTACCGAATTGGCGGCACCAGCGGCAGCATCAGCTACAGAAGCTCCTTTACGATATACTACTGCTGTATCAGTGGTGGCTTCCTGGGGCTCATCTTTCTCTTGAGGCTTCTTTAGGTCGTTACAAGACGAGGTGAAGATGGCTGTCAGAGCTAAGGCCGAGAAAAGAGTCTTTTTCATAACAAAAGGCGTTTGAGTGGTTAAGTGGGGGAAAGGAAGATTTGAAGCGCTTACGCAGTCAAGCACTAGAGGTTGGCTATATATAGCGCAAACACCGTCGGGCCCGGTACCATGCCACATAGTGCATGGTACCGGGCCCGACGGTGTTTGCGCTTATTGAATAGAGGTTATTTCACCTGGGCTCGGACAGCTATCCAGCTTCGAATGAGTTCCAAAGCAGCAGCTGAAAAGGTTTCGCGCGGTTGGCCATTTACTAAGGCCCACTCCGCAGGGTCGCCCTGGAATTGGTGATTTACGCCTGGCAATTTCTTGCTAGTCACGTCGCGGTTGGTACCTAAGGCCTTAGCTAGAGCACTCAAGTTTGCATCGGCAGCTACATTTTGATCAACGGTTCCGTTAAGCAGTAGTACAGGACACTTCACTTCGCTAAGACGAGTGACGGGGTTGAAATCAAGGAAATAACGGTACCGAAATGAAGTCAACTCGGCGGCGCGGTTTTTAGCGGTGGTAGTATCTAAACTAGCATCATTTTGTCGCATCAACTTTACAAGCGCTTCCCGGGCTTTTTTCGAGTCTGGTGTCTGGCGCACTACTTCCTGCATTTCCTGCTGATACTTACTGAATGCAACTACCTCAGGCTCTTGAACACCAATAGCGCGGAGCAAGGCCTTTTGCTGTTGCAAAATAATAGTATTGCCGGGCAGACCGTATGCAGCTAGAGCTACTACAAACGCAGGAGGCAATGGCTGAGCAGCAGCCAGCAACGCTACATTCCCCCCTTCTCCATGCCCAATCAGCCCAATACGCGTTACGTCGATTTCGGGGCGGGTACGCAGGAAGTTCATTCCGGCTTGTATATCGGTTGTTAAATCAGCAATGCTGGCATTGGTCAGGTCGCCGGCGGAAGCTCCTACACCCCGGTCGTCGAAGCGCAACACGGCTACGCCGCGCCGAGTGAGGTGGTCGGCCAATGCGCCCATAGGCTGATATTCGCCGGCAGTGGCATTCCGGTCGTGAGGCCCCGTATCCGATACCAGCACGACGGCTGGAAAAGGTCCCGGACCGGCAGGAACCGTAAGCATTCCCCCGAGCCGCAGGTTTAAGGAGTATTGGTATACATGACTTCCTCTTCCCGATAAGGCGGGGTTAGACGGGCTTTGGGCGCCGTGTCGATAGTAGCTGGGAGAAAGTGAGTGTTAAGGCGGACTCGAAGCCTGGCTGACGCCAAGTGCCCGCCACATGTTTGCCATCGGGCGCGACGCGACCAATGAAACGGCTCCCAGCTTCTTCAGCGGCAAAGACCACAGTGTCGTTTCGCACTTCTACCTGCACAGGCATACGGCTAACTTTTTGCATGGGCACGTCCAGGGTAGCAAAGTACGAGCCCCCAGTGAGACTGACGAGTCGAAAAACCACTTCCAACTGCCCACCAGGCATTTTAAGCGGACCTTTCCACAAGCCATCCAGAGTTGGAGCAGCTACCGTTGCCGATGCACTTAGGGTCCATAATACTAGTGGCAGCCACAAGCGCAACAGGTACGAATGAATAAGCTTTCTCATAGAACCGGAATAGTGAAATACAACTATAGAATCTAGAAAAGATGAAAAACAAGGCTAAACCCTTTTTTAGGATAAGCACTCACTTTCACGCAAGATAAGTAGTTCCAATCGTTCTCCGCCTATTATTTTTCCAATAGCTATAGTTTTAAGTGAATTTCACTTCTCTTGCTATTCTGCAAAAAATACTCGCTTCACTCGTTCACTCACGTTGGTTAACAGCTCGTATGGGATGGTGCCAATGCGCTTTGCTAGCTCCGACAGCGGCAACTGCGAGCCGAAAATCTCAGCCGTGTCGCCAGCTTGCGCTGCGGCAATATGGGTTACATCGATCATGCACATATCCATGCACACATTGCCGATGATAGGCGCGCGCTGCCCTCGCACTACCACCTCGCCTGCACCATTGCTGAAGCGCCGATCATAGCCATCAGCATAACCGATAGCCAGGGTGGCAATGCGCCGTTCGTAATCAACAGCTTCGCCGCGCCGACCATAGCCGACAGTTTCGCCGGGCGGCAATGTTTTTACCTGCGAGATAGTAGTGCGAAGAGAGCTTACGGGCTGTAAAGCCTGTTGCTCGCGCCCAGTGGCTTCCACGCCGTAGAGCCCAATCCCTAAGCGCACCATATCAAGTTGCGCTTCCGGGAACCGCAGAATGCCAGCGGAATTGAGCGCGTGCTTGAGAATAGGATAACCAAGAGTTTCTTCCAGTTGCGGCGTCATGCGCTGGAAAGCGGCTAGCTGCTGCTGCGAGAAGTTGTTATGCTGCTCTTCGTCGGCACCGGCTAAGTGGGTGAGGGCACTGGCAACGCGCAAGTGAGCGGCGTTTTCGCGCAGCAGCGCGCACAGTTCCGGCAAATCGGATTCGGCAAAGCCCAAGCGGCGCATGCCCGTATCGAGCTTGAGGTGGATGGCAGGCAATGGGTGCTGATGAGCGGCTGCAAGGTAATCGTGGAGCCGCTCGAAGGAATAGATTTCGGGCTCTAGATGGTATTGGCGCAGCATCTGGAACGCATCGGGCGAGGGGTTCATCACCATGATGGGCAAGCTAATACCGTTCTGGCGCAGGTCTACGCCTTCATCGGTGTAGGCCACGGCGAGGTAGTCGGCGCGGTGGAACTGCAGCAGGTTGGCTACTTCGTAGGAACCGCTGCCGTAGGCAAATGCCTTCACCATCACCATGAGTTTGGTACCCGGCTGAATGCGGCTGCGGTAGAAATTAAGGTTCTGAACCAGGGCCTCTAGGTTCACTTCCAGCACCGTGCCGTGAATTTTCTGTTGAAAGGCAGTTACAATCCGCTCGAACCCAAACCGGCGCGCCCCTTTCACCAGAATGGTTTCCTGCCGGAATGTTTCGGGTTGAAAGCTACGCAGAAAATCGTCAGTGGTATCGTAGAAGGCAGTTTGTACTGCTTGGAAAGCCACTTGGTGCTGTTGAATTTCGGAGCCAATTCCTACCAGCCGCTCGACGCCGTGCGTAGCTAACTGCGCGGCTACGCGGGCGTAGAGGTCGGCGCCAGCAAGGCCGGATTCTAGCACGTCGCTGAGAATAAGGGTGCGGCGGCCGCGCCGGGGCTGGCGGGCCAGAGCGTCGAGGGCGAGGTTGAGACCCGCGAGGTCGTTGTTATAGGTGTCGTCGAGAACGTAGCAGTCGTTGAGGGCCTGCTTCATTTCCAGGCGCATGGCTACGGGATGAAGCCGGTCGAGGCGGTGCTGGATTTCGGCCGCGGGCACTTGGCGCCATAGTAATACCGACAAGGCGTGCAGCGCATTTTCCACCGAGGGCTCGTCGGCGAACGGCAGCGTGAAGGTGTGTTCCTGCGGCAGTGGGCGAGCTAGATGTACACGCACCACGGTGCGGTCGGCAGAGGCTTCGGCTACCGTTACGGCCACGTGCGCCTGGTGCAGTTGCTGCCTACTCCACGTGAACGTGCGATGCTCGGGCAAGTGGCGCCGCACAACTTCGTGAATCAGCTCATGATCGAGGCAGTAGAACAGCGTATCTACGCCAAGAAAGAGCTGCATTTTCTCCTCGACTTTTTCTAGGTGGTTGGTAAAGCCAGCGTCGTGGGCGGTGCCGATATTAGTGAACAACCCCAACGTAGGCTGTATCACGCGGGCAAGACGAGCCATTTCGCCGCGCTCCGAGATACCCGCTTCAAAAATGCCTAGCGTATGCGTAGCATTCAGTTCCCATACGCTCAGCGGGACGCCTACCTGCGAGTTGTAGGAGCGCGGACTCTTGCAAACTAGCTCGTCGGGCGCCAGCAACTGCGCCAGCCATTCTTTTACAATGGTTTTGCCGTTGGAACCCGTAACACCGAGCACTGGCAAACGAAAATGGCGTCGATGCTCGGCGGCTATAGTTTGCAGCGCCGTCAAAGCATCATCAACAAGCAAAAATTCCGCTTCGGGATACGCGGCCAAACCGTTCGGCACTTCCTGTTGGCTGTCTATCACAAACAGTCGTACCCCTCGCTGGTATAGTTCGGGCAGGTACAGGTGGCCATTGTGCTGGGGCCCGCGCAACGCGAAAAACAAGCTACCCGCGGCCTGCCCGACGCGGCGGCTATCGAGCAACAGGTGGTGCAAGGGGCGGGGCCAATAGGCGCAGAAAGCAGGGTGCCGCGAGTGAGGGCAGGGAGATCAACAAAATCAAGCATGGTAAGGCAAAGGTAAAGTAGAACGAAGAGTCGCGCGTGGGGTGGGCGCTTCGCGACAAGGCCCGTACCTTTGCGGCTTGCTTCTTATTTATACTGCGCTTGAAACTTTCTCGACACCACTTGGCCGCGCTGGCGGCTTTCCTTGTCTGGGGCTTTTTTCCAATTCCCCTGCGGATGCTGACTGGCTATGCCAGCGGCCAAATCCTGTTTTTCCGCATCCTGCTTTCTTTAATCCTGCTCCTGCTGATTCATGGCCTGGGCCGACGGGCGGCGGTGCGCGGCGTAGTGCAGCAGTGGCAAGCGGCAGCTACCGCGGAGCGGCGGCGTGTGGCCACGAGCACGATAGTGGGCGGTCTGCTCCTAACGGCTAACTGGCTGCTTTTCATTTATGTGGTCAACGAAGTGAGTGTGCAGGCGGGCTCGTTTGCCTACCTGATTTGCCCCATCCTCACGGCCCTGCTCGGGTTTGGCTTGCTAGGCGAAAAGCTGCGCCCCAACCAGTGGGTGGCCATCGGCATGAGTGCCGTGAGTTGCGCCCTTTTGGGAGTTGGTGAATTGCGAATGCTCCTGATGAGCTTGGTGGTGGCCTTCACATATGCGCTCTACCTCATCACGCAGCGCCGCCTGCAAGGCTACGATCGGCTGGTGCTGCTCACAGTGCAGCTAGGACTGGCTTCGTTGGTAGTACTACCCTTAGCACCGATGTTAGGAGCCCAGCCTCTCGCCGGTTTTGCCGATGCCCATTTGTTGCTTTTTGCGGCTATCCTGAGCGTGGGGTTCACGGTATTTCCGTTGTTTTTGAATCTATATGCCCTCAACGCGCTACCCTCCGGCACCGTCGGCATTCTGATGTACACAAACCCGATTGTGAGCTTTGCGCTGGCTTTTCTGTATTTCGGCGAAGAAGCTTCTTTCACGCAAGCCGTGGCCTATGGCGTGATTTTACTGTCGGTGGCACTCTACAACCTGAATTTAACGTTTGGCAAAGTGCCTGATTCTCTTGTGTCTTCTTCGCAAGGACAGAGAGCTAGGGGTGAGGCGTATCGTTGTTACCTTCGGGCGCTTTTGAAGTAGCACAGCTTAGTGTAGGCGTAGCATTGAATGTAAGGATTCAACAAGACGTACTAAACAATAGTCTAACTACTTACTGCTTATGTCTCAGTACCTGGATTTCATATTCTCCTGCTAATGACTACCGTTTCTTCTGCACCAACGGCCGTTGTGCCGGTTGCCGCGCCGCTGTGGCAGCGGGCACTGCCCCATCTGCTGGCCGTGCTGATTTTCATGGCGCTGGCTGTGCTTTACTTCTCTCCTATCGTTTTCGAAGGCAAAACGCTAAGCCAGCACGACATTGTGCAGTTCAATGGGGGGGCGCATGAGTTGCAGTTGGCGCGGGCAGCCGGCCGAGAAGTGCTGTGGACCAACTCCATGTTTTCGGGGATGCCGACTTACCTTATTAGTACCCGCTTCCCCGGCGACTTAAGCAACTATCTGCACACCATCTTCACGCTGGGCATGCCGGCCGTGGTAGCCAACCTGTTTCTGGCGCTGCTGTGCGGCTATATCTTGTTTGTGGCCTTGGGTCTCTCACCAACTGTGAGCGGGGTAGGCGCCATAGCGCTGGGCTTCACGAGCTATAACATTGTAATTCTGGCCGCTGGTCACAACACCAAAAGTTTGGCGCTGGCCTATGCACCGCTAGTGCTGGCGGGTTTGCTGGTAGCATTCAGGCGCAACAAGTGGTTGGGCGCCGTTTTGTTTGCTCTAGGGTTGGCTATGAACGTGCGCTCCAACCACTTGCAAATCACATACTATTTGCTGCTGCTGGTATTGGTATTCGGAGTGGTAGAGCTAATTTTTGCGGTGCGCGAAAAGCGTTTGGCCGATTTCCTGGGCCGCTCGGTAGTACTGGGTGTGGCTGCGCTATTGGCCGTTGGCGTGAGCTTCGGCCGCCTCTATACCACCGCTGAATACAGCAAATACAGTATCCGGGGCCGCTCGGAGCTGAAAACGCCCGCTCCCGCTGCACCCGGTGAGCAAGCTGCCTCTGCCGGCGACGATGGCGGCACCGGCGGCTCGGGTCTGGACCGAGAATATGCGTTCAGCTACAGCTACGGCATTGGCGAAACCATCACGCTGCTGATACCGAATTTCTACGGCGGTGCTTCCCAAATGAAGCTGAGCGACAACTCAGCTACCGGCAAAGCTCTTAGTGGCTTGGGTCTACCCCCGGTACAACTGACTGACTATTTGGCGCATATGCCTACGTATTGGGGCGACCAGCCCATTACCAGCGGCCCAGTGTACGTGGGAGCTATAGTCTGCTTCCTATTTGTGCTTGGATTGCTGGTGGCTGACCGTCGAACACGTACCTGGCTGGCGGCCGGTACGCTGCTGTCAATAGTACTGGCCTGGGGCAAAAACTTCGAGACGTTCAACTACTTGATGTTCGATTACTTCCCCGGCTACAACAAGTTTCGGGCGGTGAGTATGGCCCTCGTGATTGCGCAACTAGCAATGCCCTTGTTGGCTGTGCTGGCGCTTGGCCGTGTGCTTCGGAATCACGTAACTGGCAAGCCTATAGCAGGTGCTAGTACGCACCCAAGCCTGGCAGCCCTCACGGCTAAAACCGCCGATGCGCCCGAAACTGCCGACCTGAAGCGAAAGGTTTTGCTGGCGCTTGGTGTTACAGTAGGTGTCTGCGTGCTAGCATTCCTGGCCGGGTTAGGAGCCGATTTTGCGTCGCCGATTGATGCGCAGTTGCAGCAGCAAGGTTTCCCTGTTGACGCTCTGCGTCAAGACCGCGCCTCACTGATGCGCTCGGATGTGCTGCGTTCTATCGTGTTCATCTTGCTAGCAGCCGGTGCGCTCTGGTTCTATTTGCAACGCAAGTTGTCAGCAGCCGCGGCGGGGGCATTAGTGGCAGTTCTAACGCTCGTGGATTTGTGGGGTGTCGACAAACGTTACCTCAACGAGGCGAACTTCCAGAATGAGAC
The DNA here is from genome assembly GCF_022921055.1 of Hymenobacter volaticus. Taxonomy (GTDB): domain Bacteria; phylum Bacteroidota; class Bacteroidia; order Cytophagales; family Hymenobacteraceae; genus Hymenobacter; species Hymenobacter volaticus. The sequence goes on along the minus strand of NZ_CP095061.1, from coordinate 440,566 downwards.
GGTAGCGCAGCAGTTTGTGCCTTCGGCCGCCGACCAGCAGATTTTGCAAGACAAAGACCTCAGCTACCGAGTACTAAATCTGGCAAATCCTTTCAACGAAGCACAAACTTCGTACTTCCACAAGAGCATTGGGGCTACCATGGGGCCAAACTGCGGCGCTATCAGGAGTTGATTGAGCGGCAGATTTCGCGCAATAATTTGCAGGTGCTGAACATGCTGAACACACGCTACATCATTCAGCCCGCGCAGCCAGCCAGCCAGGAAGGGCAACCCGGCCAGCCCGAGCAGGCGCAGCGCAACCCCGGCGCGTTAGGCAATGCTTGGTTTGTAAACGAGGTGCAGAAGGTGCAGAACCCCGACCAGGAAATTAATGCCCTGACTAACCTCAATACGGCCACCACCGCAGTAGTCGATGTCTCGAAGTTCCCGCTAAACAAAACCAGCTACAACGCACCTGGTTCAACTATTGCCCTCACCAAGTACGAGCCCGATGCGCTGACTTACCGCGCCACCGCCACGGCCGATGCCTTCGTAGTGTTTTCGGAAATCTACTATGCCGACGGGTGGAACGCCTACCTCGACGGTAAGAAGGTGCCGTACGTGCGCGCCAACTACGTGCTACGGGCTATGCCCCTACCAGCAGGCACCCACACCATCGAGTTCAAGTTCGAGCCAACCGAGTACGCCATCGGCAACACGGTGTCCTTGGTGTCGTCGGTGCTATTGATTCTGGCGCTGATAGGAGCTATAGTGTATGCCACGCGGCGGAAAAGCACACCGGAGCCATCTTTAGTGTAGGCTGATAAGCAGCGTCTTAAGTTAAAATGCGGGGCTTCGTGGTGTTTCGTTGAACGACACTGCGGGGCCCTGCTTTCTTTAATCCGAGCCGTAGCTGAAAGAATACCGGCATGATCATTCAACAACTAGTAGAACCCGAAGCAGAACGCCGTGGCATTCGGTTGCTACTACTACGCGACGATCTAGCTTATCCGGAGCTGCCCGGCAACAAGTGGCGCAAACTAAAATACAACCTAATCGAAGCCGAGCAGCAAGGCCACAATACGCTGCTAACTTTTGGCGGCGCTTATTCCAACCACATTGCTGCGGTGGCCGCGGCGGGCCGGCTGCAAGGCCTGCGCACCATCGGCGTTATCCGTGGGGAAGAAACACAGCCACTTAACTCCACCCTAGCCCGAGCCGCTGCCGATGGCATGCACTTGCGTTATCTCGACCGAAGCACTTACCGCCACAAGCAAGAACCAGCTTTTCTAGCCGAGCTCCTGCGCGAAACGGGCCCGGCTTACGTCATCCCCGAGGGTGGTTCCAACGCTTTGGCCCTGCCTGGCTGCGCCGAACTAGTGACGGAATTGGCAGCGGAAACGGATTTCGATTATCTCTGCGTAGCCTGCGGCACGGGTGGTACTTTGGCCGGCTTGCTGACAGCGCTAGGTCAGCGCCAAGCCGTAGGTGTATCGGCGCTGAAAGGCGGCGAGTTTCTCCGGTCCGACATCGACAATTTAACCCAAGCTGCCACTGGCCTTCACCACCAATACGAGTTGCGCACGGAGTACCATTTTGGGGGCTACGCGCATTTCTCGGCGGAGCTACTCCGCTTCATTCAAGATTTCGAAAGTCGTCATGGCGTGCTGCTAGACCCCATTTATACTGGCAAACTGCTGTATGGCGTCTTGGATTTGCTGCGGCAAGGCTACTTCACGGCAGGCTCTACTGTGGTGGCTGTGCATACGGGCGGCTTGCAAGGCTGGACTGGTTTCAGGCAGCGGTTTGAAAGCCGTAGTGCTTGGTGGCCCACCGGAATCTAGAAGCTGCTAATCTCGTCCCTCTACAGGCTCTGCTAGCTTACATTCCAGTCGGCGGGCCTATCGACCGGAATCTAGCAAAGCTACTGCGCCTTCCGCGTAATCTGCCGCGCGCTGCCGGAACCAATGGTAGTTGCCACCCGAGCGAAACGTCGGCCATTACCGTACTATAGTGGAGTTTCCATTCTATTCTTTTTATGTCGTTTTCCCTTTTGCTGCGTCGTTTGTTGCCTCTTTTGTTTTTGGTGGGTTTAGGCTGGTTTCTCTGGACGAAGGTCCGTCCGGCGCTGGATACGCTAGAAAACCCACTAGATCCGGCGCCGCGCATCACGGTCACGCACAACACAGTGCTGGAAAAAGTGGAAAGCTTAGGCCGCTTAGAGTTGGTACGCTACCGGTTCAAAGACGTAGTGGAATACAAGAAAAGCACCTACCGCTTCCTCCCAGACGCCAAAGTAGCCCTCATTGTTGCCGGCGACGCCATTGGCTGCTTAGATCTGCGCAAGGTGCGCGCGCAGGATGTGGTGTTTGAAGGCGACTCGGTGGTGCGCGTAGCCCTGCCACCCGCCGAGTTATGTACCTGGAAAATCGACCACAAGGCTAGCCGGGTTTATAGCGTGGAAAACGGCTTTCTTCAGGATGCCGAACTCGTTGACGCTGGCTATAAATACGCCGAGACTAACGTGCGCCGCGCCGCTTTGCAATCGGGTATCCTGGCCCAAACCGAGCAAAACGCCCAACAAATCCTCAAGCCCATGCTCGAAACCATGACCGGCCGCCGCGTGGTACTCACCCGCCAAACTGCCGCGCCACAGCTACCTGCCCAACGCTAATTTCCCTTTGCTATGAAAGTCGTTGAATATGAGCGCAGCCTGCAATGGATAGGGCATTTGCACTGCCCTGCCTGTCAGCAAAACAACCTAGCCTGGCGCTCCAGCGGCATGAGCGAAGCCTTTCCGCACTTCTATTGCTCGCTGTGCTCGAACGTAATTTTGCAAAGAAAAGCGCAAGAGCTGGTGTATTACGAAGCCACCCCGGAGCTGCTAGCTAGGATTGCCGCCACGCTGCCGGCTTGTCCGTGCGGCGGCCACTTTACTCCCACTGCCGGTCCCAAGTGCCACTGGTGTCACCACGAAATCCCCATCGTACGCGACCCCGTCGCGCATTTGCAGAACCCAAATATGGTGGTGCTCAACGGAGCCTGCGTTTTTCCTGATGAAAGAGAGCCTTACCAAGTGCGCATCGTGGATTAAACCCAACAGTGCAGCCACCTGCATAGCAGTGGTTTAGCATTGGCGCAAAGTACTATCTTAGCGCTAACAGGTTAAAAACCAGAGTACCACCATGGTTTTCTGATCCTTATAGCCCCTCGTTGCTTCTTGTCTACAACCTTCTTCCGACACGATTATGCAGCATGCTTTCGGCCTTGATATTCCCCGCACGCTAGAAGAGGTGTGCCACCCGCACCGCATGGCCCTTGTGGTGTACGACATGCAAATCGGCATCTTGAGCCAAATCAAGAACGGCCAAGAAATTACGGCGCAGGTGCTACGGGTAGTGGAAGCCGCCCGACGAGCCGGTATCCGCGTAATTTTCATGCGCCACATGTCGGTGCCCAAGGAGCTGATGGGGGTAGCACAACTGCGCATGGCCATGGCCTGGCAACGCACTAATTCGGTGGACGACATCAATCCTTGGTTTTTGCCTAGCAACCCTGCCTTTCAGCTAACGCCAGAGTTGCAGCCGTTGCCCAGCGAGGCGGTCTTCGACAAGATTACCATGTCGGCTTTCGAAAGCACTCCGCTCAACATTGTGCTGCGCGACTGTGGTATCAATGCGTTTGCCATCGTGGGCGTGGCCACCGAAATAGGCATTGACCCTACCGTGCGCCACGCCTCCGACTTAGGCTACATTCCGGTGATAGTAACCGACGCCTGCGGCGCTGGCCATGCCGAGGCCGCCCGCCAATCCATTGCCAACCTCGAGTTTGCCGGCGACGCGCTATTTACCGATGTAGCCAGCATCTGCCAGGTGTTTGAATCATTAGCCACCAAAACAAATGCCGGCAGCTCGGAAATTGAGCGTTAAGCGTCGTCTTCCTCTGGTGCTTTACCTAGCTCATCCAGGGCCATCTTTATGAGGTCGGATTCGTAGCCTTTGCCGGTGAGGTACACCTGCATTTTTTGACGGCGGACACGGGGGTTACGCTCCTTTTCCTGGCGGTCTTTTTTCTCCAACAGGTCCACTAAATTCTGGTAGTACTCGTCGCCATCAATTTCCTTCATACCCGACTTGATGCAGAACTCGGAAATGCCTTTCTGCTTCAGTTCTTGCGTGATGCGGCGGCGCCCCCACTTCTTGTTGCGGTAGTGCCCGCGCACAAATGCCTTGGCATAGCGTTCCTCATCGAGCAGCTTTTCCCGGCTTAGTCGGATGATGATTTCGCCGGCTTCGTCTTCGTCGAGGCCATATTCGCGCAACTTACTTTCCACCTCTTTCTGATTGCGCTCCTGGTAGGCGCAGAAGGCCGCTATTTTGTGGAGAGCTTCGCCGGGCGTGTAGGTTTTTTTCTTTTTTTCGAACTGATTCATAAGGAAAGATAACGCCGAACGCAGGGTGGAAGTGCATTTCTTAGAGCTTACGTTGCTCTGAGGGTTGCGCTGCTTCACTGAACTCTAGCTTGGCGGTGATGTTACCTTAAACAGATAAGCCACGGCATGGGCAGCGAATTTATTGGAATTCATTTCGCTGTTTTTTCCGGTGTTAGCCAACTCTTTGAGTTTCCATTGTATCTATCTTGGCAACATCTGTTTCCGTTATCCAATGCCCCGCTACTTCTTTCTACTTGCTTTCTTGTTGACCACCGTTGCGGCCTCGGCTGGCGTGGTGCGGGGCCGTGTCACAGATGCCCAAGGAGGCGCTGCCTTAGCTTTTGCCAACGTAGCGGTGCGCGCCACCACTACGAGCACCGCCACCAACGAGCAAGGCAATTACCAATTGCGCTTACCGGCTGGCCAGTATGAGCTAGTTTTTCAGTACGTGGGGTACAAGCCCCGCATCGAGCAAGTACGCGTAGCCGGCGGCGATACAGCCACCGTCCTAGACGTAACCCTGACCTCCGAAACCTATAAGCTGCGCGAAGTAGTGGTGCGCTCCACCGACCGAGACCCGGCCTACGCCATCATTCAGCAGGCGCAACAGTGGCGGCGCTACCACCGCCGGGAAGTGGCCGCGTTTCGCGCCCGCGCCTACATCAAAGCCTTGGCCCGTTTTCTGGAGGTACCCGGCAAAATCTTGGGCTTGGTGAAAGTAGGCCCCGATATCAAGCCCGGTATCTTTTACCTCTCGGAATCGGTGTCGGATATGAGTTTCCGGCAGCCCAACGTGATACAGGAACGCATGATTTCCTCGCGCGTCAGTGGCGACACCAAAGGCATCAGCTTCAACCGGGCTGGCCGCGGCGCCGGCCTCAATTTCTACGACAACGTGCTGAAAAGCGGCTTTTCGGAACGGGGTTTCGTGTCGCCGATTGCCGATGGCGCCATGCTGTTTTACAAGTACGAGCTAGAAGGCACTTCGCAGCAAGGGGGCGTGACGGTGCACAAAATCAAAGTAACACCGCGCCGCCGCACCGACCCGGTGTTTTCCAGCGGCTACATCTACATCGTCGATGGTACCTGGCGCATCCATTCGGTGTCGCTCAACCTCGACAAAAACGCGCAGCTCGACTATGTGGAAAGTTTTCACATCGAGCAGTTGTTTGCGCCCGCGCCAGGCCCGTCCGATGTGTGGGTGATTCAGTCGCAGAAGATTACGGTGGGTTTCACGGCCTTCGGGTTCAAGGGCAATGGCTACCTCACTGCGGTGCTGTCCAACTACAAAGTGACGCCTACTTACCCCAACCGCCCTGCGCCTACCGTCGTGCCGCCGGTGGCCGCCAACGAGCCAGCCGAAGCTCCCGTCACCCGCGAAACCGCCGCCGATATTCGTAAGCAGAAGCCTAAACTGGCGGGCCTGAACCGGGAAGTACGCCGCCAAACCAAGCTAGCCGAGCGCGACACCGCCGGCCTGAGCATCGGCAAGCTGAAACGAGGTGAAGTGATGCTGGTAGAAAAAGGCGTCAACGAGCGAGACTCCAGCTATTGGGACAGTATCCGCCCGATTCCACTTACCGAAGAAGAGCAAAAAGACTACCAGGTAAAGGACAGCACCGAAGTGGTCCGCAACTCGCGCCCCTACCAAGATTCGTTGGACCGGGTGCGCAACAAGCTCCAGCCGACTTCGCTGTTGCTCGGCGGCTACAGCTACTCCAATACCTTCCGCAAGCGGCAGTGGTACGTGGCGCCAGTGTTCAACATCCTGAACTACAACACCGTGGAAGGCACGGTTATCAACCCCGAATTCACGTACACGCAGCGCACCGACGACCGGCGTTTCTACTCTATCACGCCCGCGGTGCGCTATGGCTTTAGCAACGAACTCGTCAGCCCAAGTTTGTCGGCCACTTGGCAATATGCGCCGGCCAAGCTGGCGCGGGTGAGCTTCCGGGCGGGCCGCTTCATCGAAAACTTCGATCCGCATACGCAGCTCACGCCCTTCATCAACAGCTATTACACCCTTTTCGAGAACCGCAATTACGCCAAGCTCTACCGCCGCGACGGCGCCCAAGTCAGCTACCAAACCGAAGCCACCAACGGCCTCACCCTGCAAGGCACCCTGAGCTACTACGACCGGCACGAGCTAGCAAACAGCACCGTCGATTTATTGGTAGACAAGTCGGGGCGAGCCTTCACGCCCAACGAGCCGCTGAACGAAGAGTCGCCCACGGGCACCAGCTTTGGCCGCAACCAATCTGCGGCCTTTGAGCTAGTAGCTTCTTTCCGTCCCGGGCAGCGCTACATCAGCCGCCCCGATGGCAAGTATAATCTCGGCTCGAAGTATCCCACCTTCGTCGGCATCTGGCGGCAAGGCATCGGGGGCGTGGTGGGCTCGGATACGCGCTACACGCTGCTCGAATTCGGTATCCGGCAGACCATTGAAATGGGCCTATTGGGTACTAGCTCATACAAAATAGCGGGGGGCGGCTTCGTAGGTGACCCCAAATTGTCGTTTATGGATTACCGCCATTTCAGCGGTAACCGTACCTATTTAGCTTCTGATTTCAGCCAGTTTCAGCTCCTCGATTATTACCACTACAGCACGCACAATAACTTCCTGGAAGCCCATTACAATCATCATTTCAACGGCTTTTTCCTCAACAAAGTCCCGCTGTTACGTAAGCTAAAGTGGCAGGAAGTAGCTTCGCTTAATTATCTGACTACAAAAGAGATAGGACACTATGTAGAAGTTGGCGTCGGCCTTGAGCACATCTTCAAAGTTGTCCGCCTTGACTTCTATACCGGTCTGCAATCCGGCCGCCGTGTCGGCACAGGCCTGCGGGTAGGCATTGGATTCTAACCAAGGGGTTATCGTCCTTCTACAGGGAAGTAACGCATCGTTGCTCTAACAGCTGTTCAAAACGCAACAAGCCCTTGATGCTACCTATAGGAGCGTCAAGGGCTTGTGTATTTGGAAAATGCTCGGGCTAAAGGGGGTTTCTATACCTGCAAGGGCAGAGAACAGCTTATTTCACTTCCTCGAAATCGACGTAGTCGCCGCCTTCAAAATGCTTAGCAGCTTTCGCTTGCTGCTTCGGGGGCACATAATCTACACGGACTTGGCCGGCGCCGGCAGAGTGGTTGCGCGGCGGCTCGGCTGGTGCTTCAAACGGGTTGGCGCCAAACTGCTGGCTGTAGCGGCGGGTTTGCTTCTTCACAAATCCTACCACCAGCCAACGCATCAGCACCGGTAAGACAAAGCGGAGAACCAGAGAAATAACGAAGAAAATCAGCAGGAACTTAACCATCAGAAAGCCGCTTAAACGGCCGAGTTACGGGGTTGAAAGTAGAAATCAGCCGTGACGGCACTTTGCAGTTGCGCCTCCGTGCAGGGTTCAAGTTCAGAACGCTCAGAAAGCATAAATGGTTTGTAGCCGAGTTCGGCTAGCAAGTTTACTACTGCCCGGCGATTTTCCAGCCCGTTGAGCTCGGTCTGGATGAGGGGCTGAAAACGGCGCAGCGTAGCTTGCATGTGCCGAAACACCTCAAACTCAAAACCCTCCACGTCACACTTCACAAAGTCGAGGCGAGGCAAATGGGCCAACAAGTCATCGGGGACGCGCATGGGCACGTCGTAGGTGCGGGCATAGTGTTCGTTGGGGTTGCTGGCGGCTACTTTGGTCATGCCGTGGTGGAGCAGGCCGTCGCGCTCGGGGGTGCCCATCTGCACGGTGGTGTTCTGGCCGCCGAGAGCGTAAGGCAGCAGCGTAAGGTTGCGAACACCGCTGCGCTTGACGTTGTCCTGCCAAATAGCTTGAAAAGCAGGAATCGGCTCGACGGCCAGCACCTGTCCTTCCGGCCCCGCCAAGCGCGATAATGCAACCGAATAATAGCCGAGGTTGGCGCCAATGTCGAGGCACACAAAACCCGGCTTGATAATTCTTTCCAAGAAAAACAGCTCCGGGTACTGCCGTTTGCCCCACCCCGCCCCTACCAGCCGCAGGTACACGTCGCTCACAAAACGAATGTACCGCTCGAAGCCAAGCGTCTGGACCAGGATTTTGCGGAGTTGTTTCACCATGATGGCCGCAAAGATGTCGGAAAGCCGGGAAATTTAGGCGGCCAAGCACCACCTCATTGCCGCCAACACCTCTTCACAGCCACGCAACGCAATTGGCCGAGCTTTCTTATCGACAAGCTATTTGCCTACAACTACCGTTTTCGCGCCTTGCTAAGCAACCGCGAGGTGCCAGCTGCCACCAAACCACCCACGGTGTACCAGGCCACCGTCATCAGTTTGGTTTCCGGAGTTTGGTTGCTTGGCGACTCACCTAGTCCAAGCGGCCCCGGCAGTACCACGCCACCTACACCGGCTGCTAACCCTAAAGCCGCACCGCGCCACCAGGCTTTTTTACCCCGCCCGACCAAGCTGAAATACAACCCGTTGGATAGCAGGTCGCCCGCCATTGTGATATTAAAAAGGGTATCGCCGTCGGGTTGAGGGGCATCGGCTTTGCCCAAGATTTTGCGCAAGGCTCGCATCCCGAGCACATCCATACGGGGCGCATCGTGGGGGCGTAAGTGACGAACTGTTTCGTGGAGCAGCGTTAGGGCAACGGCGCCAGCAAAGCCACTAACTAACGCTTGGGGCACAACAGATGGTTTAGAGCGTTTCATAAGGTATCAAATGACGGTTTGCTTATTATTCGTTGAAGCTCGCCTTATTGTTATGTTATACTGTTGGGGCGCTCTGTGCTGCTTTAATGGGCTGGCAGTGTTATTAAGAATTCGAAGAGCCCCATTAGGGAGATGCAAAATCTTAGCGTTAAATTTCTATACACGTTGGTTTCCACAAACGTTTGCTATTTTAGCGCAATTGCCAGCTGTGGTTTAGGCTCTTCTTTCTGATTTGGCCGCGTAAGCTCAGTCCTTATCAGTTTTCTTTCCGCAGGCTTGGTTACTTAGCTACTCCCACTGCTTTAGTTGTTGTCAAATAGTAAGCCCTTGCTTTGGCTTGATCATCTTTTCAAATGGCGCTAAAACCTTTTAGCTCGACCGATATTAATACTTGCTCACTTATCATCTAATGGCCTATCAAGCAGTTGATAATATGAGGGAGCATTGCATAAACAACTAGGAGTATTACTGCGGCTGTCAACTAGACCGACCAACGATAAAACCTGAATGCCGCTTCATGCAGAATCCTTGACGCTAATCGTAACTTTCAAAACTTGAAGATTCGCAAAGCTACTACTCACCGAAGGCGGCTTTTCTTACTAGCAATACAAGCTTCTATTCCCACATTGTTTCCTAATTCATGGCAGCCCCTACCCCAACCCTTAGCAGTCGGCCAGCCGCTGGCACCTCCTCCGCTACCTCTCAGCGCTACACGTCTGCGCTGAGTGCTGTTACTACCCTGTTCTTTTTGTGGGGTTTTATCACGTGTCTTAATGACATCCTAATTCCCTACCTCAAGGCTATCTTCCAACTCTCGTTTGCTCAAGCCAACCTGATTAACCTGTGCTTTTTTGGGGCCTACTTCCTGATGAGTATTCCGGCTGGCAAGTTGGTTTCTCGGGTAGGATATAAGAAGGGCATGCTCATCGGATTTGCAGTAGCAGCCCTTGGCGCATTCCTGTTCTATCCAGCGGCAGCGCAACGAGTGTACGGGCTGTTTCTAGGGGCGCTGTTTGTACTAGCGTCTGGTATTACTATCCTGCAAGTAGCGGCCAATCCGTACGTGGCTATTCTGGGGCCGCCTGAGTCGGCTTCGGCCCGTCTTACGCTCACGCAGGCGTTCAACTCGCTAGGAACCACTATCGCGCCTTTACTCGGTAGTGCCCTCATCCTGAGCCGGCTCCCTGCTCTCGACAATGCCACTACCGCCGCTAGCATTGATATTAGTGCTGTCCAGATTCCGTATTTGGTTATTGGGGTGCTCTCCTGCTGATTAGCCTTATTCTGAGCCGAATCAACCTGCCGGTAATTGAACATGCCGCCAACGAGGCGGAAGCCACCGAGGAGCAACACAGCAGTGCTTGGCAGTATCGTCACCTTATGCTAGGCGTAGTAGGCATTTTCGCGTATGTAGGCGCCGAAGTAGCTATTGGTTCGCACATTGTGAGCTACGTGGCGCTGCCCGACGTACTTGGGCTTGACCCTAAAGCAGCCGGCGACATGGTAACCTATTATTGGGGTGCTGCTATGGTGGGCCGATTTGCCGGAGCGTACCTGCTCAACAAATTTTCGCCTACTAAACTGCTTGCTTTCAATGCTATTGGCGCAGTAATCTTGGTATTGATTTCTATCAATAGCACTGGGGCTGTAGCTATGTGGAGCTTGCTGGCAGTAGGCTTGATGAACTCGCTGATGTACCCTACTATCTTCACGTTGGCTGTTGCGGGTTTAGGTCGTCACACTGAAGAAGCCTCGGGCTTGTTGTGCACTGCCATTGTGGGTGGCGCGCTGGTTCCTATGCTATTTGGCTTTATCGCCGATAACAGCGGATTGCGCGTTGCTTTACTGCTTCCTATCGTGTGCTATGTGTACGTGATGTGGTACGGTTTGCGCGGTAGCCGTCGTACGGCCACCGTGTAAGGCAGACGCTCTTGCTTGCACCAGAACTTTCGTTTCCTATTCATATTGTAAAGCCAGTGTATTTTGGCTTACAACAGTGCTTGGCCCGCTTGCTGCTACCATAGCAGTTAGCGGGCCAAGTTGATTTATAAAATAGCAACTGGTGTTAGTAAAGCTGACCAACTGATATAGACTAGGCGTCGAAAAAATTGCGGTAAGACGTAGTCGTTTTTCAAATCCTGTCTATCTTTGCTTCCCCTAACGGAGATGCCCGCCGGGAAATGCCTCTTTAGCTCAGTTGGTAGAGCAGCTCATTCGTAATGAGCAGGTCGTTGGTTCGAGTCCAATAAGAGGCTCACAAAAGCAAAACCCCGAAAGCACTTGTATATAGAAGGTCTTTCGGGGTTTTGCTTTTACTTGATTTCAAAACGAGAGCAGGACAGACTAGCGTCTGCCCCGCCGCTTGTTCATGCACTACGAAGCCAGCACTTGGATAACGGCTTCCGAGAAACGCTCCATTTCTTCGAGCTGCGGGCTGCACTGCAACAAGAACAAGTCCACGCCTACTGCTTCGAAGGCCGCAATACGCTCGGCTACTTGGTCGGGCGTGCCGGTGAGGCCGGAGCGCAGGCCGCGGTTTGACACCGAGTAGTCCTGCAAGGAAACCTGGTTTTCGAGCTGCGTACCGGCCAGCCATTGCTGGTAGTTCTTGTAGCCTGCCGCTGACCCTTGTACGTTGGTGATGCGGTCTAGCTCCTTCTTCACTTCCTGCTCGGTATTACGCACAATAGAGTAAGCAGCTACCCCAAATTTCATGCGCGGCAGGCCCAACTTTTCGCGCCGCTCGCTCAGGTCCTGAATGCGGCGGCCAATAGCCGCGGGCTCGTCACCGTGCATTACGTACCCATCGCACTGCGCAGCAATCATGTTCTTAGCGGCTTCCGATTCGCCACCGGCGTAAATAAACGGCCGCGGGCGCGACACCGGCTTAGGCTGCAAAATCGAGTCGGTTACCTTGTAGAACTTGCCTTCGAAGGTGAAATGGTCTTGCTTCCAAAGGTTGTCTACAATGTGCAGCCACTCGGCAGTGCGGGCGTATCGGTCGTTGTGCTGCTCGAAGTGCACCCCGTACTTTTTGGCTTCATCCTGCCACCACGACGACACCACGTTCAACGACAACCGGCCGTTGCTGATGTGGTCGATGTTGGCCGCTTGCTTGGCCAGCAAGGCCGGCGAGTGAAACGTGGGCCGCACGGCCACCATCAACTCAATCTTTTTGGTGACGGCTGCCAACGCGGCGGCTGTGCTCCAAGCATCCAGCGAAGGTGCTTCTTCGCCTTTAATATCGTTGAGATTTAGCTCCGCGATGAGCGAGAGGTCGTAGCCAAGGTCCTCACTGCGCTGAGCCAACGTCTTGACGTAGTCCCAATCGGCGCGCATGTTCTCGTCTTCTACGTTGCGCAGCCACCCGCCGAAAACAGGCATCCAATATCCATACCTCATACGGCAGCGGCAGTTTCAGCGTGAACGGATGTAGCAATGGAACCGACTGGCAGCTGCGTTTCCAAGTAGTCAACGAAGCGAGCGTACGGGTCGAAGCCAACTACGTTTACGGCATCGGCCACGAAGTTGGACAGCGCGTTGATGTCGTAGAATAGCACGTCGCCGTTGCGGTCGTCGATGAGGTACTCGATACCACCCACGTCGATTTTTGCGGCGGCTACAATGCGCTCTACGGCCTCAATCACCTCGGCTGGAGGCGTAAAGGCTTCCACTTGGATACCTTTCTTGGGCGCTTCGGTCAGGCAGAACTCAGCTGATTGCTCTTCCGGAATCTGACAGATTTCGGCGGGGCAGAGGTTGAAGCTTTCGCCGGTGGTGTACACTTTCATAGCGTACAGAAACTTGCCGTTCAGCGTTTCAACGCGGTGAATATTGCCGCCACGGGGCGTCACGTATTCCTGTACCAGCGCCGTCTGGTCGATACCCAAGTCAATCTGCCCTGCTTCCACGGCAGCCTGCACACCTTCTATCGTATCGAAGCGGATGATGCCGGCTCCGCTGCCGCCAATGTTCACTTTCACTACAATCGGGAATTGCAACTGCTGAGCGGCATCGGCAATACGCGACGCGTGGTTCACCACAAACGACTTAGGATATTTCAGACCTAAAGAAGCAAACAGCGAGAGTTGCCGGGCCTTGTTGGTCTCGATGCTGGTAGCTACCGAACCGTTGATAATGCGCGTGCCAATCCGCTCTAGGTGCGTGGCGAAGCCCGCCGTATGGAAAATTCCCTGGCCGTGGCCGCGCAGGTAAGCCGAAGAACTCATGCGGTTCACCACCAATGCGTAGCGGCTTTCGGTTTCGGAGGGGTCGAAAAGGTGATGAGCAGCATCAATCTTTTCGTAGGGCAGCCCGCGGCGGTCAAGCTCGGCAAACAGCGGCTTGAACCATTCGGGTGCTCGTAATAGATGCCAATTGGCTTGGTTGAGGCAGGCATGAGAAAAGAGGTTGTGAGAGACTAGAAAATCAGGAGAAGGGCAATAGCGCGGGGCAGTAAAGCCGCGCAAACAACAGAATCAGAGACAAGAGGGTTGCACTAGCAAGGACAATATGCGCCCAACGTATACAGAGCAGCTACTTGACCTGCCAAAAGAATGGCAGAACACTTTCAGCTTGCAGCTACCTGAGAGCTACGCCGTACAGCAACAGTAGCACAGACACAAAACCTGTCACTGCACAAGGCAGTATCGGCACAAATCGGGATGAGGGTGCGCTAGCTAAGGCAAGAATGTTCCTTGGTTCTTAGCTTGGCCTATGGGCTACCAGCTTACGAGCAGTTCAACAACAGATGCCGCAACAACACCCATGCTGTACAGCGGAAAGGGTGGCGAAAGGAGCAGCGGTGTTGATGAAGCGTTTCACGGCAACTTGTTTTTATATGGTCAGGACTTGGCACCGTTCCAGATGTTCTGGGGGTTGCCGGCGTTTCGTCGAGCCTGTCTCTCCACGCCTCTGTATAAAAACAATCCTTTATTTGAAAGAATTGATGGTGCAAAGGTACAGCCGCACTTGCCGAAAATGCAAACCAAGCTGTGGCCCAATATGCACAGCGCGCTTGAGGTCTATAACAAAATAGGCAGCCAGGGGCATAGCTGCTTGTATTACTGCTTCTTATATGTGTGTTGGTAGTCTAAGGAGGCCAGTCGTAGTGTAGACTGCTTCTACCCTATTTCCCATAGCTCGTGCCAAGAGGTAGTACGCTCGGGGCTGCATAGCCGCTTTTGCCCTAACCACGGTGCGGGTGTTCCTTTTGGGCCTGCAACTGCAGCCGTGGCCACTCGTACGCAGTTGGGACCGAAGCGGCTGTTGAGTTGGTCGAGTTTGCGCATCAGGGCGGCCGATTGCGGACGCTGCACTTCGGGCAACTGCTCGAAAAGACTGAGTTGTGGCTGACCGTGCCCTTCTAAGCCATCGAGAATCACGCCGGCTTTTTTGTATACCAAGCCTGGTTGCCAGAGCCTGACTAGTAGAGCACGAGCTGCGCGCACTAAGTCAGGGGTACTATTAGTAGCGGCCGGCAGCGTGATTTGGGCAGAATGGGTGTAAGGGGGTGGCGTCGGGCCAAAACGGTTTTGACCGATGAATACCGTTATAATGTATGCCGTCGAGTCTTGGGCACGCAGCTTCTCAGCCGCTCGTGAGGTGAAAGCGGCTACTGCCCCGAGCAAATCGTCGAACTTAGATAAAGGGCGGCCGAAACTGCGGGTGCAGGCAATGCTTTTCCGCGCCAGCGTACCATCTTCGCTCGGGTGCAGTTGGTGGCAGGGTTTGCCTTGTAGTTCTCGCACTAAACGGGCCCCGACTACCCCGCCCATGTGCTTGCGAGCCCAAGCTTCCGAGCAGCCCGCCAAATCGGCGGCCGTGTTCAGACCCATAGCGCGCAGCTTTTGGCCATACTGGCGACCGACGCCCCACACTTCTTCCACCGGCACTTGGCGCAGGGCCCACCACTGCCGCTCCACCGAATCAAGAACCACTACGCCGTTGAATGCAACCGTTTTTTTGGCTAGGTAGTTGGCGAGCTTAGCCAAGGTTTTGGTGGGCGCAATGCCTACGCACGTAGGGATATGCGTGCGGCGCATAACCTGTTTGCGCACTTTCTGGGCGAAGCTCTCGGGTTGGATTAAATAGCGCTCCATACCGTGCAGCCCCAAAAAAGCTTCGTCAATCGAATATATCTCTACTTCGGGCACCACCGACGCCAAGTAGCTCATCACCCGGTAGCTCATGTCGCCGTATAGAGCGTAATTCGACGAGAACACCTGCACTTTATGTTGCTCAATCAGTGGACGAACCTGAAATAAAGGTACGCCCATTCGTATTCCCAACGCCTTGGCTTCGGCGGAGCGCGAAACTACGCAACCATCGTTGTTGGAGAGTACCACAACGGGCACATTGGCTAAACGGGGTTGGAAGACCCTCTCACAACTCACGTAGAAGTTGTTACAGTCGACGAGAGCGAACATGGTCGTGAAGCTTGCCGCTGATGAGTTCGGTGATGACGTGTGTAACGACGCCCCAAATTTGTGTCTGTTCCGACTCCGTGATTTTAAAGGGTTCGTACTGCGGATTGTCGGGCACGAGCCAATAGAATCCATCCCGCTTCTCTAGGCGCTTCACCGTAAAGTCGCCATCGACGGCAGCTACCACTACGTTGCCAGGTTGCGGCTTCAACGCGCAGTCAACGGCCATCAAAGCCCCATCATGGATATGGGAAGGCGGGCCGTCCATGCTGTTGCCTTTGACGCGGGCCAGATAGGTGCAGTCGGGATGCGGCAGCAGAATCTTGCTTAAGTCAACACGCTGTCTGTTTTGATTGTTGTCGGCGGGGCTTGGAAAACCGGCGGGCACGGGCGTGTCGCACTCAATGAGCCAAACTGGGTGACGAGCAATGTCAAGAATGTCAACGATGCACATATTACAAGGATTGATGCTTGCAAATAACGAACTTTTACTAATTATGTTGGTAACATGTCAATAAAATTAGTTTATACAATATAATCAGGGCTCTGCGGCGGGATTTTTGCGCATTGCAACAAATTTTGTGCATGCACAAAAAAGCCCCACCAATCATATCATAGATTGGTGGGGCTCATATGCTACCGACTGGTTTAAAGCAGCGGTAGGGCAAGGCTTATTGGCTTAGAAGCCGTTTTCGGTGCCGCTGCTGTACGTACCATGTTCAGCACCATGACCGGTATCGTGTAGGCCGTTGGTAGCACCACGATATACCGAGTCGCTGCTAGCATCCCACTTGGTTGCCTTGGTGTTCTTAGGGTTGTAGGGCGCGTAGATGCTAGAAGAAGACTTGCTTTTCTTGCTGCGCAGAGCCAACCAGCCGATGCCACCTGCGAGCAAAGCACCTGCCGCCACTTTCTGCGTGGTCGAGAGGTTATTTACTTGCGCTACGGCTTTGTTGCTCAAATCGATCAACGACTGGGGCAGCTGATTTACGGTTTTCAGCAAGTCGTCTTGGTTCAACCACGACTTGCGTTGCGTGCTTTCAGGCTGGCTGCTTTCCGCCGTCGAAGCCGATGCCTCAGGCTGGCTGGTGGTGGTTGCGAAAGAATCGTCGTTGGCCGCCCCTAGCGCAGCAGCGGTATCGGTGAGGTTATCGTTGGCAGAAAGGGAAGTAGCGTCGAGATTTGCTTGATTTTGCTTAGCCATGATTCGGGGGGTAAAAGGTAAAACGAAATGAAGGTCCCGCTAGTCAGCGGTTTTCGTGCGTGATTATTCGTTGAAATACGGGTTCGGGTTGCGGTTTTGTTGATATGATTTTCCGGTTGGGTGTTTCCCACAACCTTGCTATGGCTGAGGCAGTAAGCTTAACAACAGAATAAGCACCTAACCTCCTCTCAACCATGTCACACGACCCTAATCTTTCTGTTGCGCTTATCACCGGTGCCGCTAATGGTATCGGCCAAGAACTCGCGCACCTGTTTGCCAAAGACCAGTATCAACTGGTGCTCATCGACCAAGACACGGCCGGCCTCAACAAGTTCGCTGAGCATCTGCGCACCGTGCACAACATCGAACCCACTCTCATCACCCAAGACCTGAGCCACGACGGAGCGGCTCAGCGCATTTATGATCAAGTAACGGCCCAAGGGCTAGCCGTTGACATCTTAGTGAACGATGCTGGTTTCGGAGAGTATGGCCCCTACTTGGAGTCGGATGTAGCCCGTAACCGGGCCGTCATTCACACGAATATTGTTGCCTTGACGGAGTTAACGTACCTATTTGGTAACGACATGGTGAAGCGTGGCAAAGGCCGTATTTTACAACTGGCTTCTACCGCTGCCTTCACCCCGTCGCCAAATATGGCGGTGTATTCGGCCACCAAGTCTTTTGTCCTAAGCTTCTCAGAAGCTTTGTCGAACGAGCTAAAAGACTCGGGGGTGACCGTAACCGCCCTGTGCCCCGGCGCCACCGACACCGACTTCTTCGAGCGGGCGGGTGCCGAAGATACCCGCGCTGCCCACGGAGCTATGGGCCTAGCCGACCCCAAAGACGTAGCCAAAGACGGCTACGAAGCCCTGATGAAAGGCGAAACCAGAGTAATTTCTGGCGTTACCAATAAGATTCAGGCTATGCTCACGAACATCACGCCCGACGGTATAATTGCCGCTGGGATGCGCAAGGTATTTGAGTCGCCTAGCGAATAAAAATTTAAACTTATAGTCGAGGTTGCCGCTTTTCCATTTGCTGCGGAGAAGCGGCAATTTTTTAGCTACCAGACCGACTATGCAGCGCTTCAAAAACAAAATATGCCTCGTGACGGGCGCCACATCAGGTATTGGGCGGGCCGTGGCCGTGCAAATGGGTCGAGAAGGCGGCTGCGTTGCTATACTAGGCCGTGATGCGGCCGATGGAAAAGAAGTGGTACGCGAAATAAAAGCAGCTGGCAGTGAAGCTATCTTCATTAACGTTGACCTCGGCCGGGATGCATCACTGCAAGGCGCTGTGCGGAAGGTGCTAGCCACTTGGGGCCGCATTGATGTGCTGGTTAGCAACGCGGCCCTCATGACCTATAAGCCGCTACTCAAACTCGATCCGAAGGATTGGGACCAAGTAATGAATGTAAATCTGCGGGCTCTGTTTCGCCTCTCGCAGCTGTGTTTGCCGCACATGAAGCGCGGCGCTATTGTGGCCGTTAGCTCGGTGCACGCTCATCAAACTACGCCCAACGTAGTACCCTACGCCGCCAGCAAAGGCGCCATAGAAGCTTTTGTACGCGGGCTGAGCTTGGAAATACCGCACACCCACGCTCGTATCAATGCCGTAGCGCCCGGTGCTGTTGATACGCCTATGCTTTGGAGCAACCCCAACGTGAAAAGTGGCAAAGAGAAAATTACCGGCCAAGTAGGCACCCCCAACGAGCTAGCTGCCGCCATCTGCTTCATGGCCTCTCCAGAGGCAAATTTCATCAACGGCACCACCTTGGTAGTGGACGGCGGCCGACTAGCGGCGCTTTAGATTTAAAAGGCGAGGTATAAAGTCGGTGTTCAGGCTGTGCAGGTGACGTTATAGAATGTCACTCTCACCAAATCACCTTGCGCCTTGGTGCATTTTCGCAGGATCGGGAAGGGGCAAGCCGCGGGTATAAAGCGCGGCATTCAGGATGGCGGCTTCGCGGGCGGCTACTTCAAAAGGGATGTTGTAGTAGCCGTGGCGAAGCCAGTCGAGTAGGTAGCGGCGCAGGAAGCCGAATTTGCCGTGCTCCTGGAACTGCCGAATGTGTTCCATCTCGTGGGCCACCCAGTACGGATCGTTAAGAAACTCCTCGCGCGTCGCCCCGCTTAAGTGGATCTTACTGCCGAGTACCATGGCTACACTCCGAGTACCAAGCTTGACTCGTGCAAGCCGAGCAATGGGGGAATTTTCGACGATTACCGGTGGCTTCATAAGGCAACTGAAAACAAGGCCGATTATACGTTGAAAACCAGAGAGTTGGTTACGCCTTGTTGCAAGTCATTTCCAATAATAAGTTGTTTTATAACAAGAATATTATGCCATTTTAGGTCCCAAACTTGGATAGTCGTGTCTTTTTGGTTTAGCTTTAACCATAAGCCGAAACACTGACCTACCGTTTTTTGGCTGTTTCACTGGTTTTGTTACCACCTTTTTTCACCCTGCTTCTATCGAATAAGAAGTACTTCCCCGGTCCCTTCGGCTTATCCCGAACACCTATTTTGCCACCCCACGACGGACAATGAAGCACATCCCCCTGTATTGCCTCGCCGCGGCCTCTATGGCCCTCTCCTTCTTCTTCGAAAACACACCTACCACCTCTAGTTCTTCCGCTTCGGACCTTATAGTTGCCGAAGCCTCTTTGCTTCCTTCTTTCCTCGATGACGAGGAAGATAAAAAGCCTGGCGACGCAGCCAGCGACTCTGCTGCCTACGACTACTACGGTCAGGCACTCGGTGTTCACCTCACGCACACCGAAAACAAGGACCTGCTTCGCACCGTTCTCGACTGGATTGGCACTCCCTACCGCTACGGTAGCAACTCCAAGCAAGGCACTGACTGCTCGGGCTTCGTAACCCGCGTTTACAAAGAAGTGTACGGCATCACGCTCCAGCGTAGCTCGCACTCTATGTTCAGCAGCGTGAAGCGCGTCGACAAGGACGCCATGGAAACCGGCGACTTGGTCTTCTTCCGCCGCGGTCCGGGCCAGCCTATCTACCACGTAGGCATCTATTTGAAAGACGGCAAGTTTGCGCATTCTGCCTGCAACGGCGGCGTAATGGTAAGTTCCCTCGAGCAGCAGTACTACCACCGCAACTTCTACGCCGCCGGTCGCGTTGAAACCAACTAATCGGCCACCGAACGCTCCCTCTCCGCAAGCCCTGTTCGTATACGAGCGGGGCTTTTTTGTTTGTTCTTGGCGGCAAAAATCCCGAATAACTATTTTGCCTTGAAACAGTATAGGCAGGCAACAATAGTTGGGGTTGAAATTACTTTTACCGCCTCACCTTTCCACTCTTAGTTTTCATGCACCATGGCTAAGCAAAATCCCCAGGGCGACCAGATAGCCTCGTCGCCTCTCTTCAAAAAGTTTTTAGGCACCGCAGAAGAATACCTCAAACGCCCTACGCGCGTCAAGCAACTGCTCAACGATGCGTACAAGAAAGCCAGCGAGAAGAAGGACCTTGGCTCTATTGCCCAAGAAGCTTGGGAAACGATGCAAACCCTTTTCCGCCTGATTCGTGCTTCGATTGCGGGCGAGTACACCGGCTTGCCCACTACTACTGTAGTAGCGGCCATAGCGGTTACCATCTACTTCATGAGTCCCATCGACCTGATTCCGGATTTTATTCCGGTGCTTGGTCTGCTCGATGACGTAGCCTTGGTCGCTTGGTTTGGCACTACCATCAAAGAGGAGCTGGACAAGTTTGTGGAATGGGAGAAGACTCGCCCCAGTGTAGTCGAGGTAACGGGTACTAGCGCTTCTCAGAGCAACTATACTGCGGCCAACGACGTGACACCCACTTCGCAGCCGAAAACCTCCAATACTGATTCGGGTCTAGGCTCCCCGAAAGCAGCAAGCCAGCATCCAGCGAACCGATTAGCACTGGTTCTGCTAGCACCGCTGCTACACCCCACGCCGACACGCCGGCCAATACCACCGATAGCAGCCGCTACGGCAGCGACACTGGCTTCTCGGGCGGCGACCCAGGTGGCAACGATCGATAAGAATTGAGTTAGCAGTTCTGCATGTAATCATGCGGGGCTACTATTTTTAAACCTGCGAATAAGAAAAAAGGCCCATATCACAGGATATGGGCCTTTTTGCATTACCAAAGAACTGCTATTCAGCTAAGCAGCGCGGGCGTGCGACACCACATAGCTCACCAAGTCGCCAACAGTAGCCAGGGGCACTTCGTCGGGAATGGTAATGTGAAAGCTGCGTTCCAACTCTATGATAATATCTACGACATCGACCGTGTCGAAACCCAGCTCGCGGCTGAGGTTGCTACCGATACGCAGGCGCTGCGGCTTGATGGACTTGCGCTTGCTGATGATACGCAGTACTTGCTGCTGAATGGATTTTGAGGCGGGAGTCGTTGATGAAATCATGAGGTTAAACGACAAAGAACAAGGGTATTGTAGGAAAAAGAGGGGCAGATATCCTGGAGGGAAGTGCCTCTTCGACCGCTCGGATGAAAGAGAATACTGCCCCCCAGAATAGTTGCAAGCCGCTCCGAAAAAGAATCTAAACTTCTGCCATAGCCGGCGAGGTAGTTGGCCGCACTTTGTCGGCACCGGCAGGTGACATTGGGTGGTTATCAGATGAATGGCCGCTAACCTTCTCTTTGATGCGCTCCGTAATCAGGTACATAACAGGTACTACTAGCAGGGTAATACCGGTCGCAAACACCAGACCAAAAATGATGGTCCAGGCCAAGGGGCCCCAGAAAACCACTGATTCACCCCCGATAAAGAAGTTGGGGTGGCCGCTATTGAACAGCTCGTAGAAGTCGATGTTGAGGCCAATGGCCAGCGGAATCAGACCGAGAGTAGCAGCGGTAGCCGTCAGAATTACGGGGTTGAGACGCGTCCGGCCTGCCAGCACGATGGCCTCCCGTAGCGGCATGCCCTGTGAACGGAGCATATCGGTGAATTCCACCAGAAGAATACCGTTCTTCACCACGATACCTGCCAGGGCAATGATACCCACACCGGTCATTACAATGCTGACGTTCATGCCCGTGATGGCCAAACCGAGCAGCACCCCGATTACCGAGAAGATAATTTCGGTTAGGATGATGAGCGGCTTGCTCACCGAGTTGAATTGCGTAACCAACACTAGGAAAATCAGACCGATGGCACCAATGGCGGCAACCCCGAGGAAGCTGCTGGTTTCCTGCTGGTCTTCCTGGGCACCACCCATGCGGATGGTGTAGCCGGGTGGCGTTGGGTACGACTGCAGCGCCTGGTCAATTTGCGCTACCACGTCGGGACCGGTGAAGCCGGTAAGCACGTTCGACGAGATGGTGATAACCCGCTTCACATCTTTGCGCTTGATACCGCCATAGGTGGTACTGTATTTTACATCGGCCACTGCCGAAATCGGCACCTGGCGAATCTGGCCGGTAGCGTCGCGGAACGAGAGTGGAGCGTTCAGAATAGCATCGACGTCGTCGCGGTAAGGCTGGGCGTAGCGCACCTGAATTGGATAGTCGTCATCGGAGGTTTTGAATTTGCTGGCCTCGAAGCCGTAGATGGCCGTACGAACTTCCTGCCCAATCTGCGCCGTGCTGATGCCTTCGCGGTTAGCCCGAACGCGGTTGATATTGACCGCAATTTCCGGGTTCCGGTCTTCCAGGTTGGAGCGCAAATCTTCGATGCCGCCAATGCGGAGCGAATCAACGTAGCGCTCTACCTTCTTCGAAAGAGCCGCTAGCTGCTGATAATCGTCGCCGGCTACCTCGATGGCAATTTCTTTACCGGTAGGCGGACCGCTCGATTCTTGGTCAACCGAAATTTCGGCGCCAGGAATGCCTTTCACCACTTCCCGAATCTTGTTCATGTAGGTGCTGGTCGGAACGCCGGTGCGCTCACTGGTTTCCTTGAAGGCCACAGCTACTTTCGCTAGGTTGGACTGCGACACGCCCGTAGCCGTAGCTTCACCCGGGTCGCCGGCGCCAATGGCCACGTTGGTAATCACCGATTCCACGTCGTGGTTGTTGCGGCCAATAACGGTATAGATGCGCTTTTCCAGCTCCCGTGCCACCGAATCCGTTACTTCTACCCGCGTACCAACCGGCATTTTCAGGTAGGAATAGATGAACTTAGGGTCGCCTTTGGGGAAGAAGTCCACCTTAGGCTTACGGGCTGCCACCGCGAATATTGACACGACGAACAAGACCACCATGCTCGTCAGAATGAGCTTCGGCCAGTTGATAGCCCAGTCCACGAGACGACCATACCCGTGCTGCATGCGGGGCAGTACTTTGGTCTGGAACGCGGCAATCATGTGCACGAACACAAACTCATTGAGTAAGCACAGCACCAGAAGAGTGACGAACAGGTTGCCCAGGAAGGTAGAGCCGCTCACATAACCGATAAGAGCAATCAGGGCAATTACGCCCAATGCAATTAGGAAGCCGCGGGATAATCTTGGCTTGCCTTCAGTCTTGTGTTCGCCAGCGTGGTCTTCGCGCTTCATGAAGCTCACGGCAAACACCGGATTCATGATGAAGGCCACAATCAGCGACGACATCAACGTGATGATCAGCGTAACCGGCAGATAGAACATAAAGCTACCCACGATACCCGGCCAGAACATGAGCGGCACGAAGGGAGCCACCGTGGTCAGCGTACCCGCCAACACCGGTATGAATACCTCGCCAGCAGCGTACTTAGCGGCCTGCGCCGTAGTCAGGTTGGGGTGCTCGTGCAGCAGACGGTGCGTGTTTTCGATTACCACAATGGCATCATCCACCACAATACCGAGGGCCAACAAGAAGGCGAACAGCACAATCATGTTCAGCGAGAAGTCCATGATGGGCAGCATCAAGAAAGCCAGGAACATGGAAATCGGCACTGACAAGCCCACGAACAGGGCGTTGGTGGTACCCATGAAGAACATCAGAATCACAGTCACGAGGATGAAACCAATGATGATGGTGTTGATCAGGTCGTTGAGGGTTACGCGGGTATCGTTGGAGGTGTCACCGGTGATGGTAATATCCAGCTCGCCCGGCAGCGACGTCTTCGAGTCCTTTATGATTTCCTTGATTTTGTCGGAGGCCTCGATCAAGTTTTCACCTTGGCGCTTCACTACGTTCAAGCTGATCGACGTCTTGCCGTCGAGGCGGGCGTAGCTTTCACGGTCTTTGAAGGCATCTTCTACAGTCGCAATATCACCGAGACGCACCGACGAGCCATTCAGGTTTTTCACTTGAATGTTGGCAATATCGGCAGCGCGGGCATATTGGCCGGCTACCCGCACGGCCCGAGTCTGGTCGCCTACGTCGATAGAACCACCCGAGATGGTGATGTTCTCGCTGGCAATAGCCCGCTCGATGTCGCCAAAACTCAAGCGCGAAGCTTGGAGCTTGTACAGGTCCACGTCCACGTTCACCTGCTGATCGAGGGCACCCACAATATCGACGCGGGTGATTTCGGGCAGAGCTTCAATCTTATCCTGGAAATCATCGGCATACTTCTTCAACTGGCTGCTCGGCAGGTTACCGGCCAAGTTGATTTGCATGATGGGCAGTTCCGACAAGTTCACTTCGTTCACGGTAGGCGGCGAAGGCAAGTCGTTGGGTAACTCATCGGCCGCCTTATCGACGGCGTCTTTGATGAGCTGCTTGGCGTACTGCACGTCCACGTTGGAGTTGAACTCGATGTCAACGATGCAGTAGTCTTGGTTGGAGGTGGAGTTGATTTTCTTCACCCCGTTTACCGACTTAATTTCCTTTTCCAGCTGGCGCGTCACCAAGTTCTCGATGTCGGCCGGCGAAGTACCCGGATACACGGTAGCCACGATGATGCGCGGAATTACGATATCGGGGAAGTTTTCCTTACCCAGCTTGATGTAGGCAAAAATGCCCGCAATGCACAAGATGAGCGTGATAATGTAGATGCTGGTCTTGTTATCAATAGACCAACTGGTAGGGCCAAATTCTTTTTCTACGTCTTGCATATTTAATTTAGCTACAAGCAGTAAGCGCTAAGCTTCCGGCTTGAATGGACGAATGGCTTTCTTGTTTAGGGCTATAAGTCACGAAGTCACGAGCAACAGATGGCAAGGCAGAGCTTGTAGCTGAAAACTGCCAGTTACTAGATGCTAACGGCCTGACCTTCATTGAGATTTTGATAGCCTGCCGAAATAACTTGGTCGTTGGTTTGCAGGCCGCTGGTAACTTCCACTCTGCCGTTGTAGGTATTGCCGGTTTGAATGACGCGCTTGGCCGCTACCTTCTTCCCGTTCTTTTCTTGCACTACCAGCACGAAGCTGTTCTGCTCGTCGCGCTGCACCAAGTCAACGGGCAGTACGGTAGCATTGGGGCGGTTGTAGTTCTGCACACGCACGGTGGCTACCATGTTGGGGCTCAGGCGGGCGGCTCCGTTGCCAGCTAAGCGCAACTCCACCGTGAAGGTACGGCTGGTGGGGTTGATGGTCTGGCTTACAACCCGTACCGTGGCAGGCAACTCTTCGTTACCCAAATCAGGAACGGTTACGAGAGCTTTGTCGCCGGCCTTGATGCGGGAAGCATACGCCTCCGATACGTCAGCCACGATTTTGGCTCCTTGGCCGCTCACGAGGCGTACCACGGGTGCACCTGGTGCCACTGCTTCACCTAGTTTAGGTAGCACGTCGTCTACGGTACCGCTAAAGGGCGCTACTACGCTGTACAGTTCGCGCTGGCGGTTGAGGGTAGTCAGGTTGCGCTGCAACGCTTCATAGTTGTTTTTGGCTTGCAGATACTGAATCTCGGTACCGATTTGCTGTTTCCAGAGGCGGTCTTGCTTTTCGTAAATCACGCGGGCCAAATCCATCCGGGTGCGCAGTTCGGCAATGCTTGCGTCGAGCACCGACGCATCAATAGAGGCCAATACTTGGCCTTTGCCTACCCGGTCGCCGCGCTGCACCCGCACACTGGTGAGGGTACCAGCCGAACGAGCGGCCACGGTAGCATTCTGGTCGAAATCGGCGCGGCCTTGCACTTCGAGGTAGCTCTTGAAGCTTTCGGGCGCCACTTTCAACACCGACACGGGTACGGCCTGTGCCCCACCGCCGGCAGCTTCGCCGCCTTCAGCACCTTCGGCGCCGGCTTTGGCACCGCCCTTGGTTTCGAGGGCAGCAATTTTAGCTTGGGTGGCCGCCTGTTCCTTTTTCAGTTCAGCGAGTTCAGCAGCCGGATCCTTTTGCCCGCCACAAGCAGCTAGCAGAGCCAAGGCAAGAACAGCAGAAGAAGAGAGATATTTCATGGAAGTAAGTAGATGCTAGGAATGAGATACAGGGGCTGGGCGTAGAAGAAAGGCGCTAAAAGCGTTGCCGTTTCCAGCACTTTTCTCCTACTTCCTAGTGCCTTGTTATTTGGTGTACAGCGTGCCGGCAGCCTTGTTGAAGTCCACCTTAGCTACTAGCGCGTCATAGAGCGACGAGTAGTAGTTGGTTTGGGCTTGGCGCAGGTCGGTCTCGGCCGTAATCACCTCCAGGTTCGAGCCAACGCCCTCCTGGAATTTGATTTTGGCTACCCGGGCCACATCCGTCGCTAGATCCAGGTTGGCTTTCTGGTTAGCGAGTACATCCAGGGTATTTTGCAAGGTGGTTTCGCCTTGGCGACGCTCCAGGTCGATGCTTTGCTGCAGCGTAGTGAAGCCCTTATTGACTTGCTCCAGCGCTAACTGACCCTGCTGAATAGAATACTTCTTCCGGAAGCCGTCGAAAATGGGAATGTTGAGAGCCAAGCCCACGTTGCCGAACCCAAACCAGTTCTGGTTGAGCAGAGGCCGTCCACTCGGCGACAGAGTTGTAGAATTGGGTCCACGGAATTCAAGCAGGCCGCCCAACCGATTGTCGGAGCCTAAGAAACCGTAGGCAGCCGTCAGGTTGAGGGTAGGCAGGTAGCCAGCACGGCGGTTGCGGATATCGAGTACGGCCAAATCGCGCTGCGTTTCGAGCACTGAATACTCGATCCGCTTGCTGTAGTCGAACTCACTGCCGGCACTCTTTAGCTTGTCGCGCTCGGCATCCAGCACGGCGGCATCCAGCGCGTCGGTGAGGGTCACACCCTGACGCTGGTCGAGTCCCATCTGGAACTTAAGGAGGGCCACGCTCAAGTCAATCAGACGCTGGGCGTTTTGCGCTTCTATCCGCAAGTTATTTACCTGCACCTGCAACCGGTCGACATCCAGCTTTTCGGCAAAGCCTTGCTTGAAGGTTTGCTGCGTCTGGTACAAGAGCGTATCGAGGCGCTGCACGTTGCGATTCAGCAAATTCAGCCGCTCGCGGGCCACTAGGCTGCTGTAGTAAGCTTTCGATACCTGCTCTACCACATCAATCTCGCTCTGAGCGGTTTGTTTTACCGACAATTGCTCATACACCTTAGCTGCCTTCAAGCCCAACAGATACGAGCCGTTGAAGAGTTGCTGCGAAAGCGAAGCCGAGGTATTGCCCGCGTACTGCAAGCCAAAAGCTAGAGGCTGCGGCCCCGCCGACTCCACTTCCGTATAATTGGGAGCAAGTACCACCGTTTGGCCTCTGTTGACATCAGCTAACTGCTGGGGCGTGAGCGTGGCACCATTGAGCGTACCCGGTCCGCCAGCAAAAGCGCCAAAATCTACCAGGGACTTCTGGAGCTTGAAGTTGTCGGTTAGCGCGGCGTTGGCATTGATCTGGGGCAAGCCAGTGGCTTTGATTTCGCCGATGCGAGCTTTGGCTACCTGCTCGTTGAGGCGCTGGCTTTGCAACGTCGACTTATTTTGCAGCGCGTACTCAATGGCTTGCTGCAAAGTCAGGTTCATGGGCGCGCTACTAGCCACAGGTTGGCCAGTAGAGGGCGTCTGGGCTAGCGCGGGGTGCAGGCTAAGCAAGCCGGCCCCTGCTGCCAGGAGCAGAGTGCGGAAGCGTGTTCTCATTTGATATAGAGAGAAATGGAAGGTGCGCGGCATTATTCTTCTTCCGTCACCTGACGGTATTGATTGATAAGTTTGTGCCCTTTGAGGGTGGCTACGCCCAGCATAAAGTGCTCGAGCGTGATGAGCGAAACCCGTTGCAGATCGAAGGTGCGGGGCGGAAAAATGGTCGGGTTGAAGGCCATTTCGATTTCTGCGAGGCGCAAGCGAGCCAGCACGTCTATATCGAGGTCGGCGCGGTAGAGGCCTTCTTCCACTCCCCGCCGGAGGTTATCGGTTATTTGTTCAAGGATGTAGTTGTTCTTATGCTCCATCCAGAGCTGCCAAGATGCGGGGTAGTATTTCTGTAGATCATGAAAGATGCTGGGATGCATGTCCGTGAATTGGCTTTTCAGCCAGTCCATCATGGCGAACAGCTCGTCGATAGCCGATCCAGAACTTCCAATTAGCGTTTCACATTCGCCCTGGGTCTGGCCGAGATGATGGCGCATGACGCCTTCTACAATCTGGTCTTTGTTTTCAAACCATTTGTAGAGCGTCTTCTTCGACATGCTGAGGTGAGTAGCAATGTCGTCCATCGATACACTCTTTATTCCCCGGTGGGTGAACAGTTCACGTGCTGCTAATAAGATGCGGTCTTTTATTTCCATGGTTGCTTCTGGCTCCAAAGGTACGAAGGAAACTTTTGATGTTTCCTAAGTTTCCATTAATTTTTTACTATCAATTCTTGGAGTCAGATAGTTCCCTTCCCTGCCACTGACGTTTGACGTTGCTTTTTACTTTGCTGACCGCCATCTTTTTTTTGTAGCCCACTATGATTCGCTTCCCGAGAGCTTGCTATACCTCTCGGAAAGAGGGGCCATACGCCACCGTAGAGTCGAGCAGCAAAGACGTAGGCGGTGCTTCGGGGCGGGTGCGTACCTTCGCAGCTTCACCTGCTACTTTCGCCCCTAATGAAAATCCGTACCGGCTTCGGCTACGACGTTCACCAGCTTCGGGAGGGCCTCCCCTTCTGGCTCGGTGGCATCCAGATTCCGCACACCCACGGCGCCCTCGGCCACTCCGATGCCGACGTGCTCATCCACGTTATCTGCGACGCACTGCTAGGCGCCGCCAACCTGCGCGACATCGGCTTTCACTTTCCTGACACCGATCCGCAGTACAAAGGCATCGACAGCAAGCGGCTGCTGGCCGAGGTAGTGCGCCTGCTCGATGAGCGCGGCTACACCATCTCCAACATCGACTCCACTATTTGCCTGGAAGCACCCAAGGTGAACCCGCACATCCCGGAGATGCAGCGCGTGCTGGCCGAAGTGATGCACATCGAGCAAAACGACGTGAGTATCAAAGCCACCACCACCGAAAAACTAGGTTTCGTGGGCCGCCGCGAAGGAGTGGCCGCCTACGCTTCTGTCCTCATCATGCAACCTTAATGGTGAACTTGTGAGATTGTGAACCAACGATTCTCTCTGCCGGGTTACTTGCCCGAACCGTCAACTCGAAGTTTCACACCCTTACAAGTGCCCAACTTTCCACATACACATGCATAAATCATCTCTCTTGACCTGGCTGCTGGTGGCGGGGCTTTCGGCTTCGGCCGTAGCTCAGCAGGCGCCAGAGAAAATCAAAATCAAGAAAAAGCGCGGAGCCAAAACCGAGGCGACGGTCGCGCCAGCAGTTGAACCAACTCCCGCTGCTCAACCCGCCGCCCAAATAGATTTGGCTGGCCAATATGGGCAAACCATCACGCAGGAAGATTTGCGCAAGCACCTCTCTGTGCTGGCCTCCGACGCCTACGAAGGCCGTGAAACCGGTGAGAAAGGCCAGAAAATGGCTGCTGACTATCTAGCCCAACAGTTCAAAGAATTAGGTTTAACGGGCCCCGTGCAGGGTTCCGACAACCCGTATGTGCAGCACTTCACGATGGAGCGTAGCACCTGGGCCGAAGGCGGCACCCTGAAAGTGGCCGGTCAGACCTATAAGTGGCTAGTTGATTTCTACGCTGTAGGCGCCTCGCCTTTTCAGCAAGAAACCACTGTGCAGCCGTTATTTATGGGTTACGGCATCGAGCAGGAGGGTTACTCCGACTATGCTGGCAAAGACGTACAAGGCAAAGACTTGCTGATCTTGCTCGACGAGCCAAAGTCGGCCGATGGCAAGCCGCTGCTCGGCAAAGACGGCGCCAACAGCAAGTGGGGCACTGACTACCGGGCCAAAGCTGCGCTGGCCGCCGAAAAAGGTGCTCGTTCGGTGTTCTTCGTGGACTTCAACCCCAACAGCAACTTCAGCAAATCGTTAGGCCGTGTGTCGCAGTACGTAAATCGGCCGAGCATTTCGTTTAAGGATGCCAAGCCGGGCACTCGGCGGTCGGCTTTTTTCGTATCACCGGAGGTAGGTTACAAACTGCTCGGCTCGAATGCGGCTGCCGTAACCAAGTACATGACCAGCGTAGGCCAAGCCGGCAAGCCAGTTGCAGGCTCATTCAAGCCTGCGAAAATCGTTGTGAAAGCGCCCAAGAAAGTGGAGGATTTCACCACTGAAAACGTGATGGGCTACCTCGAAGGCACCGACAAAAAAGACGAAGTAGTTATCCTGTCGGCGCACTACGACCACATTGGCGTAATAAACGGCGAGGTAAACAACGGCGCCGACGACGACGGCTCGGGTACGGTAACGGTGCTGGAAATGGCGCAGGCTTTCACGAAAGCCAAGGCTGAAGGACACGGCCCACGCCGGAGTCTGCTGTTCTTGGCCGTTACAGGCGAAGAGAAGGGCTTGCTTGGCTCTGAGTACTACACCGACCACCCCATCTTCCCGCTGACTGCCACCGTAGCTGACCTGAACACCGATATGGTGGGCCGCACCGACAAAGACCACGAAGGCAAAGGCGACTACGTCTACGTTATCGGCTCCGACAAGCTTTCTTCGGAACTACACGAAATCGTGCTCAATGCCAATGCGCAGTACACGAAGATGGATCTGGACTTCCGCTTCAACGACCCCGAAGACCCGAACCGCTTCTACTACCGCTCCGACCACTACAACTTCGCCAAGCATAAAATCCCGGTAGCTTTCTTCTTTAACGGCGTCCACGACGACTACCACGGCCCTGGAGACGAAGTAGAGAAAATAGAGTTTCCGAAAATGGAGAAGCGCGCGCAGTTGGTGTTTTACGCCGCTTGGGAAGTAGCCAACCGCGACTCCCGGATTGTAGTAGACTCCAACAAGAAATAGAGTTTAGCTGACGAGTATCCGCTGCTGAGCAGCAGGCGTCAACAATAACCCTCGTTTGTGGCAGAACCCAAGCAAGTCTCGGGTGACGGCTGCGGACGAGGGTTTTGTGTAGTAGCAGGTGCTAGCTTCTGCCACAGTCAGCAATACTTGCTCGCGGCGCCAAAAACTTTCAGCAACAAAATCGACTTGCAGGATAGCAGAATAGGCATAGTGCTGCTCGCTCAGTATCTTTATAGTCCATTCTGCTGGGTAAAGCACCAGACGACTGCCAAGGTCGTTTTTGGAGTAGCCCGGCAATAGCCCGAACACCCGAAAGGAACTGGTAATTGCGTCTACCGGGACGATAAAGCCTTCGGGCGGCAACGACTCCGGAATGCAGGTATACGCCATATCGAACGAGAGTAAGTATATTAGATTAGTAATTCAGTGCATTGCCATGATAGCCACGAAATCCAGCCAGTTTCAACTCGACAGCGAAAAAAAGGCGTTTGACTTAGAGCACCGTCGTAAAATCCGTTTCAATATTGGCAAGTACAACGCAGCGGTAAGCACTGGCCTCGCTTTCTACCAAGACCACGAGCTGGCGCGGGAACGGGCTTCGTATTTGAAGTCGAAGGTTATCAACAACCTGCATGAATACCTACTGGAGTTCGAGCGTAATTTTACGGCGCGGGGCGGCAAGGTAATCTGGGCTCAAGATGCCAACGAGGCCCTGCGCGAAATTGGGAAGATCATGGCCCGGCGCAAGGCTAAAACGGTGGTGAAGGCCAAGAGCATGACTACCGAGGAAATCCACCTCAACCACTTCCTGGAGAAAAACGGCATTGAGTCGGTGGAAACGGACCTGGGCGAGTTCATTGTGCAGTTGAACGGGGAGCGGCCCTACCACATCGTGACGCCCGCTATGCACTTGAGCAAGCTAGACATTGCCAACATTTTCGTCAAGCACCTTGGTATCGAGTACACCGACGATGCGCAAAAGCTGGTGTTAACCGCGCGCCACCTGTTGCGCAGCAAGTACACCTCGGCCGAGGTGGGAATCACGGGCGGTAACTTTCTGATTGCGGATACTGGCGCCGTAGCCGTGACTGAAAACGAAGGCAACGCTCGTTTGTCGGCTACTTTTCCGCGCACGCACATTGCTATTGTGGGCATCGAGAAAGTAATTCCGAAGCTCGATGATCTGGCGTTGTTTTGGCCGCTGCTGAGCACCAGCGGCACCGGCCAGCAAGTGACAGTGTACAATACCATCTACACCGGTCCGCGCCAACCCCTGGAAAAAGACGGCCCTGACGAAATGATTGTGGTGCTGCTCGACAACGGCCGCACTAACCTGCTGGCGCAACCGGCGCAACGCGAGGCGTTGAATTGTATTCGTTGCGGCGCTTGCCTCAACATCTGCCCCGTGTACAAGAACATCGGCGGCCACACTTACGAAACCACGTATTCCGGTCCGATTGGCTCGGTTATTTCGCCCCACTTGGCGGGCATGGCCGAAAACAAACACCTTAGCTACGCTTCGTCGCTCTGCGGTGCCTGCACCTCGGTGTGCCCGGTGAAAATTCCGATTCACAATCTGCTGCTCCAGAACCGCCAGCAAACCGTCCGGGAAGGCATCACCGACAAAGAAGAGCGCACGGCCATTCGGTTGTGGCTGGTCGCTATGAAAAACCGCCGCCTGCTCGACCTGTTGCCCGCTCGCGCCAAAAACTGGGTGTTGCTGCGGTTGCTCAGCCAAGTAGGCTGGAGCAAGCGCCGCGATGCGCTGGAAGTAGCGCCGAAATCGTTCAAGCAGCTTTGGAAAGCGCGGAAGTAGCTCTCCAACGTTCGGCCGATCCAACTTATTAAGTTGATTCAGAGTAAAAAGGCAGCTCCAAGTAGCTGCCTTTTTATTTTGTATATGCTCGAACTCGTGCCGCGTATCCTGGCTTTTGCTGCTGGCATCATCCTAATTCTTATTACTTTATCTGCAGCAATTCGTTCGTTTGTATTGCCCCGCAACGAGGTAGTCAAGTTGAACGGCTATGTATTCCAGAGCTTGCGTGTCATTTTCAACTGGGCGGCTTCCATGCGTTCCACTTACGGGCTGCGCGACCGAGTGCAGGCCCACTACGCTCCCGTAGCGTTGGTAGCACTACCTATTGTATGGCTAGCAGCTATTGCGGCAGGCTTCACACTGATTTATTGGGGCCTGTATGAAGGTTCTTGGCTGGAATGCTACCAGCTCAGCGGCAGTTCCTTGCTCACCCTAGGCACCCACAAAACACGCGGCCCCATTATTACGGGGTTCACTTTTGCCGAGGCCACGATGGGTTGCTGCTAATGACGCTGCTCATCTCGTATCTGCCCACCATCTACCAGGCTTTCTCGCGGCGCGAAATTGTGGTTTCGCGCCTTGAACTGCGCGCCGGCACTCCCCCTTCGGCCTGTGCGTTGTTGCAATGGCTTAACCGTAGCGGCTCTCTCCACGATGATGCCAGCCAATGGGAGCTATGGGAAGAATGGTTTGTTGAAATTGAAGAGAGCCACACGTCACTGCCTATCCTGTCGTTTTTTCGCTCGCCGCAGCCGGGCCGTTCTTGGGTGACAGCAGCGGAGCTAATTCTTGACACGGCAGCTTTGATATTCAGCGCCGTTGATGACAAACGCGACCCGCAAGTTGAAATAACCTTTAAGGCGGGCTGTTTGGCAGTTAATCGGGTATACCGCTTTTTCGAAGAGGATTTGAAAGCCGAGCCCTCTAAAATTCTCCCGGATAATGACCCCATAGAAGACCCCGGTCGCGCCGACTTCGACAAGGCTTACCAGGATTTGCAAAAGGCCGGCTTGGCAATGCACCCAGCACGTGACGAAGCCTGGAAGCAGTACCGCGAGTTGCGTGGCCGCTATGCCACAGCCCTCGATTTCTTGGGCAAGCTAACGATGGCTCCAGAAGTAAAGACGGTTTAACGCAGCCTGCCTTAGACACCATTGCAGACTATTGCTCTTCATCGGGTAGAATCTGCACGTCTTGTACCAAGACCATCTTCTCGATTTCGCGGCCACGAGTGGTATTAGCCAACCCGCCAAGAGCTGTTTCCTTGTAACGCGTTTCCATGCTCTGGCCTACTTCGCCGAGGGCTGCTACGCACTGATCAACGGGAATAACAGGGTCAATGCCGGCAATGGCAATCTGTGCCGACGAAAAGGCAATAGCCGCGGCCGACGCGTTGCGCACCACGCAAGGCACTTCTACTAGTCCGGCCACCGGGTCGCACACCAACCCAAGCATACACTGAATGGTGACGGCCACCGCCGCAAACGCCTGGTTGACGGAACCACCCAAGCAATACACAATGGCTCCGCTGCCCATAGCCGCCGCCGAACCCGTTTCAGCCTGGCAACCACCCACCGCTCCGGCCAACGAAGCATTCTGCTCGATGATAAGCGCAATGCCAGCCGCCACCAGCAACCCCTCCAGAATGGTTCGGTCGGATAGCTGATGCAGTTCCTGAAGGGTTACGAGGACACCAGGCAGGATGCCGGAAGCACCAGCCGTAGGCGCCGCTACCACCCGGCCCATACACGAGTTAACTTCTTTGGCCCCAAAAGCCCGCATAATCAGGTTCTTGAACTCCGGCGATAACACCGTTACGGGCGAAGCGGCAATCTTCTTCGCACCATTGTTGATCATGCCCGAGCGGGACGTCATGTCCTGCGTGAGGCCGGTTTGCACGGCGTCGCGCATCACATCGTACGCCCGCTGCAAACCCGTCCATATCTCTTCTTCGGTGCGGCCCTTCTGCTCGATTTCATAGGCTAGGACCGGCTGGTATAGTGGTTCGTTGGTAGCAGCACAGTGCGCACGCCAGGAAGCGAAATCAGTGAAGAGCAAAGACATGACGGGATGGGGCTTGAAATTGAGCAGTAACGGAAACGTGGAAACTTGGTATGAGACCAACAAAAAACGCAGCAGCAAAGTGCAGCCGTTTACTTCTGGTACACGAACCTACACAAAA
Organism: Hymenobacter volaticus; assembly: GCF_022921055.1. Classification (GTDB taxonomy): domain Bacteria; phylum Bacteroidota; class Bacteroidia; order Cytophagales; family Hymenobacteraceae; genus Hymenobacter; species Hymenobacter volaticus. The sequence goes on along the minus strand of NZ_CP095061.1, from coordinate 405,679 downwards.
CCCTATAAGCAGCTTAGGCTTCGATTAGTGCGGCACCCACAGTTTGTTTTGCCTTCTGCTCCAACCAGGCATATTCACCACCTGTAGCAACTACAAAACCCTCGCCTGGCAGTGTAATTTTTTCAGCTAAATCTCGTACCCACGCCCCAATAGCATCCTGATTCCGTAGTCGTTTGTCGGGGTGTGGCGTTACGAGCAGCACATACATCGGCTTGTGGGCAAAATGCTGTACTTGTTTGCGCAGCAGCCAAGCTCGTCTGATTCCGTATTCAGGGGTCGTTATTTCCCGCAAAAGATCTTGCAAAGGTTGCTCCGATAATTCGTGTGGCAGCATTTGATCGGTCGCGCGCAAACGACCTCGTTCTTCTACAGCTTCGTCGAGCACATCGGCATGACGAAGCTGAACTGCTCCTATCTGACGAACCTTTTCGCGGTTGCCAAGGCGCTGATGATACGCTTCCTGAATAGCAAGACCAGGCCCCATGTAGCTCGGCTCCTGCGCCATCACTTCGTCCAGTACTGCTAAACCGGCAGCATCATCGAGGTTGGTAAGAACGCGGCCGACAGAAAAACGAGCAGCAGTTCCCCACTTGGCGTCTTCTACCAACTGTTGGAACAGCGGCAGTGCTTCCCGATTACCCACGTGGTCTTCGGTTAAGTCGGCTAATTCCCAAGTTTCGTCGGGAGTGAGGGTTTCAGAAGCTTCTTGACGAGCTGTTAATTCTTGTAGCCGCTGCCGCTGCTGCTGAAGCAGTTCGTGGCGCTCCCGCCACAGTGACGCATTGGCTGCTACCCATTCAGCGTCGAGAGTAGCTGCTAGCCGGGGAAGATGGTCGCCGAGCCATGCTTCGGCCGCCGACGTATCGGGCAGAGGCGGTACTGCAGGCGCTTGGCCTAACGCTTTCAACCGCTCACCAAGGGTTGGATGTGTACTAAACAAGTCAGGATCGGCTTCAAAAGCGGCGGTGAGTTGACTTTGCTCGTCGGTTACAGGCAAACGGCCTTCCTTGGCTAGCGGCAGCAACCGACTGATAGCATCAACTGGCGGGGCTGGCTGCTCGGCCAAGGAAGCCGTTAGTTTATCCCAATGCAATTTGTCGAGGGCGGCATCACGTGTAACGGTAGCGCACAGCGCCTCTGCCATAGCTTGCGGACTAACTAGCTGCGCCGCCGCCGCATCGGCAGCAAACTCGTCGGTGCGTCGCACAGGGTGCGACCAGGCATTGAAGCGAGGAACATACCACGCCGTGAAGCGAGAAAAAATGGTTCTACCGGCTTGTCTTTCCAACTGCCCAATTAACTGGCTCCAGGTTTGGCTAACACGGTAAATCCAAGCACCAAAACGGCCGTGGCCCCCACGCAAATGCCCTAGTTCGTGCCCAACAACTGCTGCCGCTTGGTTTGGTGATAAGGCTTGGAGTAGGGGCAACCCTACTACTACATAGTTGCGAGGCCATCCAAATATGCCCAACCGGGGCACTTGTACAGCCGAGGCATTGAAGTCGGAAGTGAGCAGAACTTGATGCACCCTTGGCGCTTTTAGTGCGCGCGTTTGTTGCTGCAACAATGCTAAAAGCGGCGCCGCTTCAGTAGAGGTTAGGGGTACTCCTTGAGGCGGCTCAAATTCAACCCATAACGAGCGCAGCACCTTCCAGGCAAATATGCCTAGTACAATTACTACTTTCCAGATGAGCCCAAAGGCCCGGGTAAAGAAGCCAAGCGCTAGCGTAAGGGCTATAAGCCCAACAGTACCTAGCAAAAGCAGCAGGATGAATGCGTAGCCTAACAAGGCCCAAAACCATACTTTACGGCGATAAGATGCAGGATTCGCTTCAGCTAACGGGCTCAACCTACTCAACCGAGCCAGGAATTCTTCACGGGTCATAATGCACCAATAAAATAGAGGTCATCAAGCGTCTGCACCGACAACTTAATGACCTCTAAAGTAGAGCGCAAAATGCAATTATCCTATTTCGCCGTAGCAGCTTCTTTAGGCTCGCTCACCAGTTTGATACTGGCCGAATTGATGCATAAACGTAATCCGCTAGGCGCTGGCCCATCGGGGAAGACGTGGCCTTGGTGAGCGTCGCAGACGTTGCAGAGTACCTCTACGCGGACCATGCCATAGCTGGTGTCCTTCTTGTAGCGAATTGCACTTTCATCTACTGGCTGCGTGAAGCTCGGCCAGCCGGTACCCGACTCGAATTTGGTGCGCGAGTCGTAAAGCGGGGTGCCGCAACAGATGCAAGCGTAGAGGCCGGCTTCGTGGGCTTCGCAGTACTCGCCCGTGAAGGCGCGCTCGGTGCCGTGCTGCCGCGTGACATGGTATTGCTCGGAGGTGAGCTGGGCTTTCCACTCGGCATCGGTTTTTTCAACGCGGCGCGGTGAGGGCAGCGGGTGGTTGGCAAGGCGGATAACGTCGTTCCAGGTTTGCATAGGAAAGGTTGGGTTGTCTGGTTTCTAAAGGAAACTTGTGAAACTCGAAGATGGTCGAGTTGCTGAACAGTATAGATGAAAACGCACGGCAGAGCCAAGATGTTCACCTACTACATAACAGCAGCACCAACGCCCTGTTTTCTTCCTTATAGATCTTCGTGGTCGTCTGTTGTTTCAACACTGAACTTCTGCCAGTGCTGCCGCGCAAATTGCAGAAAAGCAGGCGGCGCGGTCTGAAAATCAGCTTCATTCTGATAATAGCCGTCGATATTGCCTTCCTCACGTTGGGCGGCACTTAGCTTGTCGAGGCAACACGGCGTAGTGGGGCGGCGCTGGGTGGCGGGCACCGAGTCGTATTGCACTACCGTGGAACCGCGCAAGGCGTATTTGGCTGGTCCCGCCCGCATAATTAGTTTCAGCGCTGCCGAACTTATGTCGCCCCGGCAAGCCAAGGCATACATAAGCGTGGTTTCGCTGCGGCCATCGTGGTCGAGGTCGGTAATAGCGGTACTCCCGGGTTGCAGGCGCAGGGTCATGTCGAGCGGACAGGCGGCTATGGCATCTTGCAAGCGCCACAGCTCCGTGAACTTGCCTTCGCGCCGCACGTATTGCCGTGCCCTGAGCTGCGCCGAACGTTCAAAATCCTGCATGTCCTGCTCCGCGCTGGCGGCAGATGACGCAGCGGCTGCTTGCTGTGTAGAGGAAACCAGTGCCCGAAATATTACCAGCAGATTTTCGCCATTGGCATCTTGCCAGCGCCACCCTTCCAACAACTTACCAGGCAGGCGTAGCGCAACGGGTACTTCAGCTAATGCCACGGCGTGGGGCTTAATAGTATGTTCAGCAACAATTGTATCTGGCGCCGAAGCTTCAACCGGCGCAGGGAAAACCGTTGAGGCACGAGCAGTAGTTTCCGCTGACTTATCGGTGCAGGACGCCACGACGAGCAGTATGCTGATTGCGTACTTATGCATTGTGCGAGTACAATAGGAATACCAAACGGCCAGTAAGATACCCTTACTTTTAGCTCATCTCTTTCGTACTGCTTTGAGTGGCAGATAAAGAGGGAGCCCATTTCGGCAAAGATTTCAACTGAATGGGCTGCCCTTATTGATTTGCTTTAACTTCTTAAAAGTAAAGCTGCGACTCGCTAGCAATCAACTTCTACTCCAAGACCAGACCAGCTACCCGTGAAGATACTTTCTGCTGTCCAAACCCGCGCCGCCGACCAAGCCACCATTCAAGCCGCTAACATCCGCTCCGATGAGCTTATGGAACGCGCGGCTACCGCTTTCAGTGAGTGGTTGATGGACCGCGTAGGCCAAGAAGCGGCCGGCGAAGTGCACATCTTTTGTGGTCCCGGCAACAACGGGGCGACGGTCTGGTCGTAGCTCGTCAGCTGCACCTGTCGGGCTACGCAGTGCGCGTATGGCTATTACCGGCAACTAACTACACTTCGGATTTCACCGTGAACCGCCAGCGACTACCCGCAGAAGTAGCTTGCGCTGAATTGAACCTAGAGAAGCTACCGACACTGCCTGCTAAAGCCACAGTAGTGGATGCTTTGTTCGGTACGGGTTTAAGCCGGCCACTGGAAGGGGCCGCTGCCGCAGTTGTAACGTACCTCAACAAATCGGGAGCAGTTGTTTTTGCCATTGATCTTCCTTCCGGCTTGTTCGCTAATGCACCACAGCCTGCTGACAGTGCCGTTGTGCAGGCGCACCATACGGTAGGCTTCGAGTTGCCGAAGCTAGCGTACTTGCTGCCGCACAATGCTAGATTTGTGGGCGAGTGGCAGGTGTTGCCTATAAGTTTGAACCAGGAGTTTATCCACAATACGCCTGTGGATAACTACTTTGTTGATGCAAAACTCCTGGCTGGCCGGCTGCCCAAGCGGCCAAAATTTGCGCATAAAGGCACTTTCGGACATGCACTATTACTCGCTGGGAGCTACGGCAAAATAGGTGCTGCCGTGCTGGCGGCACGCGCTTGCTTGCACGGCGGAGTTGGGCTGCTTACAGTGCGGACGCCTGTGGTGGGGTATAGTATTCTGCAAACTACCGTGCCCGAAGCTATGGTCCTGACTGACCCGGCCATCGATTTCATCACCGAACTACCCGACCTGAAGCCGTATGCTGCGGTGGGTATTGGGCCGGGGCTAGGGCAGGAAGCAGCTACCAAAGAAGTTTTAAAGCAATTGCTACAGCAGGCCACACAAGCTTCCGTGCCCCTCATCGTTGATGCTGACGCTCTAAACCTGTTAGGCACACACCGTGAATTGCTTGATGAGTTGCCTACTAACGCCCTACTTACTCCGCATCCTAAGGAGTTTGAACGCCTAACCGAACCAGCCCGTGACGATTATCACCGCTTGGAACTACTGCGGGCGTTCTGCCAACGCTACCGCTGCTACTGCGTGCTAAAAGGTGCTTACACTGCTCTTGGCACTCCCGAAGGCCCCGTTTACTTCAACAGCACCGGCAACCCCGGCATGGGTACTGGCGGCAGCGGCGATGGACTTACCGGCTTGCTGCTGGCTTTGTGCGCCGACCAGCGCCTCTCCCCTCTCGATGCGGCTTTACTTGGCGTTTTCGCCCACGGCCGAGCCGGTGACCTGGCTGCTCAACAAACCGGTGAAGCTGGCCTCATAGCCAGTGACATCGTCCGCTTTATTGGCCCCGCATTACATGAGCTAGTAGCTCAGTAGTCCGATGCTCGGTTTGCGCTAATTGCGTGGGTTGAACTTTAACTTGCTAGGCCACTAGCTCACGAAATACACTGCCAGAAACTGCAGAATCATGATGCCATCGGTGAGAAGAGCGAAATAATAGTCGGAGCGGGTTTCTTCGGCGTACCAGATAGTGGCGGCAGCAGCCACGGTAGGCAACGAGAGGACCACCAGATGCTCGTACCCTATGTCGAAGGGGAACAACAGATACGCCAGCGCCAGCGACAGGAGGGCTACCCATTTGGTGGCGCGTACGCCGAATACGCCCGGAAATGTGCGGGTGCCAGTAAGCTGGTCCTTGGTGTAGTCGCGAATATCGAAGACGAAAGCTAAAGCCAGGATAAAAAAGAAACGGCGGGCAAAAAGCACCAGCACCACGGGGCCGAACAAGGGCTTGGCCAAATACAGCGCCGGCACCCAAACCGTAATGGCAGCCCACACATATGCAATTAGAAATACCTTGAGTAAGGGCAAGTCGCGCAGGGCACGCCACCGCCCCCTCACCTTGGCGATAGGCAACGAATACAGCAGCGAAATAGCCGCCAGGTGCCCCAGAAACAAGGTTAGATGTTGCCAACCGTCCAGAAAAAACAGCAGCCCTGCTACTGCCAGAGAGGCCAACGCTAGGGCTAGCAATTCGCGCCGATGCTCTAGCATCCAACGCTTGCGGCCCGACAGCACCAAGGGCTGCCCGTGCTTGTAAGGCAACACGCTGTCAATGTTGTAAAGGAAAAGCGTGGCTGTGAAAATCATCAGCCCGAGCCGAACCGGAATATCAACCCGCCAAAACAAAAAGGTAGCCCAGGTCAGGGCCAAGGCGGCCAACGCCAGCCACGTGCTGCTATAAAGTACCGCATCGGTCCAGCGCCGCAACGTGGCCGTCCAGGCCCCTGCTGCATTTTCTGGCGTGGCGGGCGGCACTACCGACGGTTTAAATGAAAACAGAGGCATGGGCAAAGAGCCTGAGAAAAGCAAGATCGGACGTGGAAGACGAAGTTGAAGCGCGCCTCCTTCCCTCTCTTACGCGGCGCGTATACCAGCAGCCAACTTGCCTTCTTGATTTACTTGCCCGTTTCATCGTTGCTGGCGTTGACTGGCTTGGACTGCGGAGAACCTTTCTGCCGCAAGTAAATAGACAAGCCTACAATAGAAATGATGCTCAGAAACTCGCTTTGCCAGTTCTGAAACGATTCAAACCAAAACCGCGACGTGCCCATGTATTCTACCGTCGTTACTGCGGGCTTGCCTTCATGGTGCTGCTCGATGCTATATACTTCCGCCCCGCCTTTAGCATGCAGCCATACGCACCCAAAGAAGAGCAGTAAGAACGCAAGGGAGAGTGAGTTTTTGTAGAGCGTTAGTTGCCAGCCGCCATGCTTTACCGGGCCAGGAGCATCCGGCTTGTTCGGATCGGGCTCCTGATCTACATCCTCTTCTTCGTAGAGCTTTTTCGATTCGGAAGAGCCTTTCTGCCGCAACCAGATTGTGAGCAGCACATAGACTCCCATTTGCAGAAACTCGCTTTCCCAGTTTTCGAAGGTGGCTTCTAGGAAATGACCTGATCCTAAATACTGCCCCAAGGTGAGAGGCAGTATCTTCATCTGCTCAAGTTCAGCGTTGTTTTCGTGCCAGCCCGTCAGGGTTTGCCCAACCAATGTGGCCAGCACCAAGGCTGTTCCTACCAGCAATAAGCTGTTTTCGTATAGAAACCGAATGAAGGCAGAGGGAGAAGGTTTGTTTGGCATACAGCCGAGAATACGATAAGCTTAGCAAAAGGTCGTGCTTGCAATGTAAACTATAGCTAAGCGCTTTTATCAACAAAAAGCCCTCTTCAAACACGCAGTTTAAAGAGGGCTCTTCCTACGAAGCGAAACTAGCTTACAGTTCGACGTCAGTAGTTTTCTTTACTGACTCTGAATCAGCGCCATTCGGGAAGGTTTCGTCGTAGAGCTTGATGCTGTCTTCGATGATGCGGTAAGCATCTTCCCGACCCATAAACCGCTCTACGGTCACGTGCTTATGCTCTAGCGCCTTATAATCTTCGAAGAAGCGCTGCATCTCGTTCAGGGTATGAGGCGGCAGATCGGAGATGTCATTGAAGTGATTCACCGAAATATCGTGGGCTGCTACCGCAATGATTTTGTCGTCCTCTTCGTCGCCGTCTATCATCTGCATCACCCCAATCACCTTGGCCTCCACCAAGCACATCGGCACGATGTCAACGGAGCAGAGCACTAGGATATCGAGGGGGTCGTTGTCGTCGCAGTACGTTTTGGGAATAAAACCGTAAGCAGCAGGGTAATGCACTGCCGAGAAAAGCACTCGGTCGAGTTTTAGCAAGCCGCTGGTTTTATCCAGCTCATATTTGGCTTTCGAGCCTTTCGGGATTTCGATGATGCCGTTTACGATCTGCGGGGCATTGTCGCCGCGCTCTACATCGTGCCAGGGGTTAAAATGAGCCATTGGATTGAGGTTCTAGTTACTGGTTACTGATTTGTTAAGGTGTGGTGCTGGACGACGGAGTGGGAATGCATACGGCTCGGCGTAGGTTTAGGATTCCTATTCCAAGTCAAGTAAACTGCTAAAGTTATAGCAAGCAACCCGAACTAGGCACCCAAACTATTATTTGCCTAGTACCTCCGGCAGCGGTGTACCCGTGCAGCCATCGGGCTCCTGAATATGTAGCCATCGGGCCAGCGTAGGTGCAATATCGATAATACGCGCTGAAACTACCGAACTGCCCTGCTTGACGTGCCAGCCCCAGAACAGCATCGGGATGTGCGTATCGTAGTTGCCGGCCGAGCCGTGCGTGGTGCCTTTGTTCACCGGGTACTGGTACGATTCCAGCCAACCGGGCTCTAGCACCACCATTACGTCGCCGCTGCGCTTAGGGAAGTAGCCGTTTTCGAGGTACATCAGCATACCGCTTTCCCAGTGCGACTTTTGCAAGTCGTCGGCTGTAATAGCGCGCGTAACGCCCGAGAAACCAATCATAATATCGGCTACTTCGTCTTGGAGCAGGCGCAAGTTCAGGTTTTTCTGCGCGATAAGCGGACGGTTGAGGTACACTTGCTGATTTTCATAGCTCAGTACCCATTGACCCGCGCCGTGGCGCTTCACCAAGGCCTGCTGCAAGGAGTCACGCATCAAACGGGGCCCGACTGAGCCAGCCGGAATGCGTTGGCTGCGCAAGAAGTCGGGCGAATGCGCCGCGCCATGGTCGGCACTCAAAAACACTAATGATTGGCCCTTGCCCACCGTCTTGTCGAGGTAGTCGAGTAGCCGCGCAATATCTTGGTCGAGACGCAAGTATGTGTCTTCGGTTTCAATAGCATTGACTCCAAACTGGTGCCCGACATAGTCGGTACTGCTGAAACTCAGGGCTAGGAAATCGGTTTGGCCCCGCTGCCCGAGTTGCTCGGCGCGGATAGCTTCGAGCGCAAAGTCAGCAGTAAGCGAGTTGCCAAACGGCGTGCTCCGAATCAGATCGAGGTTGCGGCTGGTAGCCACAGGCACCTTTTCGTTTTCTGCTTTCAGGTTGCCTTGTACGGCCGCAATGGGGGTGGCGCTTAGCGCCGGCAAATCATGCGGAAAAACCGGTTTCGTTTCGCCCTTGAAGGTTCCTTCCCACGCTACATCATCGGCAGTGCTTTCCGTGTATTGCGCAATAGGCAGTAGCGTCTCCCAAGGCTTGCTTAAGTACTGGGCGGCGCGGTTTTCGGCGTTGAACTTCGTCACCCATTCGGGCAGTGTGTTCTGGTAAAAGGTGCTACTGATAAACGCTCCATTGGCGCCATCGTACCAGTAAGCAGCATTGGCGGCGTGCCCGGCCGGCAGAATCGAGCCCCGGTCTTTGATACAAACGCCGATAACCTTGCTCTGAAAATTGGTAGCCAACCGCAGCTCATCGGTGATGGTGCTGGTAAGCATATGGCGCGGCGACTGTTGACCCGCGGCGGCGGTGCCACCTACGGGCTGCACTGTTTTGTCTTCGGTAACGTACGTGCCTTTGCCTTCTTCGCGCACAAACCAGTTGTTGCCCACTATGCCGTGCATGGAAGGCGTAGTACCAGTATAAATGCTGGCGTGCCCAGGCCCCGTGTAAGTAGGCACGTAGTTGTAGTGCGCGTTTTCGTAGCTGAACCCTTCTCCTAGCAAGCGCCGGAAACCGTTCTTGCCGTATTTACTCCAGTAGCGGTAGAGGTAGTCGTAGCGCATTTGATCCACCACAATACCGACGACAAGCTTTGGGCGCGCTAGACTTTTATCTTTCTTTTGCGCGAAAGCAGGCCCCGCCAATGCAGCGGCGAGCAGGAAACACAGGCTCTTTTTCAAAATCAAATCAGTTGAGACAGTCAACGAAGGAGAACCTTTAGTAACGGCTGCAAAGATAGGCTACGGCTTTATCATTCAACTCCACAGCAGCAAAATCCAAGTGTGTCCGTAAAGCAGTAGCACGAAGACCTCATTTCGTGCTATATCCTTTGTCATGCCCAACGCTGCCCCTTACGCCCTCATCTTTGATATGGATGGCGTACTCATTGATAACACAGACTACCAAGCCCGCGCTTTTCAGTTGCTTTTCCGTGACCTTGGCTTAACCACCAATGCGCGCCGCCTGCTAGAGCGCCTCAATGGTATGCCCGCCACCAAAATCCTGGAAATAGTCTTTTCCACCGACGTACCTAAGAAAAAACTTACCACCTATGCCGACCAGCGCGAATTTCTGTACCGCACCATCTATTGGGACAAGCGCAAAGAAGTGGCAGGCCTTACCGAGTTTCTGCGTGCCGCCCGTGCTGCTGGTTTCAAAATCGGCCTCGGCACCGGCTCCGGCAACGACACGATTGGCTACATCATCGACCACCTGGATATTCGCCAATATTTCGATGTGGTTATTACCAAAGACGATGTGGACAAGGGCAAGCCACACGCCGATACGTACACCGTCACGGCACGCGAGCTAGGCATACCGCCCGAACGTTGCGTGGTGTTCGAAGATGCCTTAGTAGGCGAGCAAGCGGCCTACAAAGCGGGAATGCGCTGCATTGGCCTAAGCACTTCTGTCAAGCCCGACAAATTTCAAGCGCCGATGCTCGTTATGAAAGACTTCACTGCCTTTACGCCACAGAAAGTGCTTGACTTGTTGGAGCAGTATCCTGAAACCCCGAAGCCCAGCAAAGAAATGGCGAAGCGGCAGTATATGCACGTGTAGAAAAGCCTTCTGCCTATCAACAAAAAAGCCCGCCCCTGATTGGGGCGGGCTTTTCAAATAATAGCGGAAAGTGATTACCGACTAGCAGCCAATGCTTCAGCACCACCCACGATTTCAAGAATCTCGGTGGTAATGGCAGCCTGACGCGTACGGTTGTACGTTAGCTTCAACGACTTCAGCAACTCACCAGCGTTTTCAGTGGCTTTGTCCATAGCCGTCATACGGGCGCCGTGTTCCGAAGCATTGCTTTCCAGTACTGCCTTATAAAGCTGCACTTTCAACGACTGCGGAATCAGGGTCTGTACAATTTCTTCTTTCGAAGGCTCGAAAATGTATTCCACATTCGAAGCTTGCGAAGTAGCGGCGGTTGGCTCGGCGGGTACTAATGGCAACAACTGCTCGGTCCGTACGATTTGCGTCGCTACGTTCTTAAACTCGTTGTACACCATCACTACTTCATCGAAGCGACCTTCGCGGAAACCTTGCATGGCTTGTTCCGCTGCCTCGCGCACCGTATCAAACGAGAGCTTAGCGAATACGTGAGTGTAATTGCCAAGAACCTGACCACGACGTTGGAAGTAGTCATGCGCCTTCTTACCAATGGCCATCATCGTCACGTTACCAGCCGCAGCTTGTGCGCTATAACGCTCACGAATCAACGTATTCACACCCTTGAAGATGTTGCTATTGAAAGCACCTGCCAGCCCGCGGTCCGACGTAACAGCAATGATGAGCACGCGGCGAACTTCGCGCTGTGCTGCATATTCGCTTATCATCTCGCCATCGGATTGGCCCGTGAGGTTGGTCAGAATGCTGTTGAGCCGCTGCGCATAGGGACGCATCCGCAGGATGTTATCCTGGGCCCGACGCAGTTTGGCCGCCGCCACCATCTTCATGGCTTTGGTGATTTGCTGCGTGCTCTGGACCGACACAATGCGGTTGCGGACTTCTTTTAAGCTAGCCATTTATTGACGGTTGATTGTTAGTTGCTGATTGTTGATTGCTGGACGATTTACGCGTTGGCGGAACATCCAACAATCAACAACCAACAATCAACGATTACTTGGAAGCGTAACTAGCAGACAGGTCTTTGGCAACCTGACGGATAGCACCCGTGATGGTGTCGTCCAGCTTACCAGCCTTTAGGCTCTGGAGCACTTCAGGGTGACGCGACTGCATGGTTTGAGTGAATTCTTTCTCGAATTCGCGCACGCGGTTCACGGGTACTTGGTCGAGCAGACCGTTGGTAGCAGCGTAGATAACCGCTACTTGGTCTTCTACCTTCTGCGGCGAGAACTGCGGCTGCTTCAGGATTTCGAGGTTGCGACGGCCACGCTCAATGGTAAGTTTGGTCGAGGCATCAAGGTCGGAACCGAATTTGGCGAAGGCTTCCAACTCGCGGAACTGTGCCTGGTCGAGCTTCAGCGTACCAGCCACTTTCTTCATCGACTTGATCTGTGCGTTACCACCTACGCGGGATACCGAAATACCTACGTTGATAGCCGGACGGATACCCGAGTTGAACAGGTTGGTCTCAAGGAAAATCTGACCGTCCGTAATCGAAATTACGTTGGTTGGGATGTAAGCCGATACGTCACCTGCTTGCGTCTCGATGAGTGGCAGAGCCGTCAGCGAGCCACCACCTTTCACAAGGTGCTTGATACTGTCGGGCAAGTCGTTCATGTCACGAGCAATAACGTCGGAAGAGTTGATCTTCGCGGCGCGCTCCAACAAGCGGCTGTGCAGATAGAACACGTCACCAGGATACGCCTCACGTCCGGGAGGACGGCGCAACAACAGCGACACCTCGCGGTACGCTACCGCTTGCTTCGACAAGTCGTCGTACACTACCAGCGCTGGACGGCCCGTATCGCGGAAGAACTCCCCGATAGCGGCACCTGTGAAGGGAGCAAAGAACTGCATCGGCGCTGGGTCTGCGGCCGAAGCCGAAACCACTACTGTGTAGTCCATCGCGCCACCTTTGGTTAGCGAGTTTACTACCTGTGCTACCGTAGAGGCCTTTTGGCCTACAGCTACATAAATGCAGAAAACTGGCTCACCGCGGTCGAAAAACTCACGCTGGTTGATGATGGTATCAATAGCAACTGCCGACTTACCAGTCTGACGGTCACCGATGATCAATTCACGCTGGCCACGGCCAATCGGAATCATGGCGTCAATAGCCTTGATACCGGTCTGCATGGGCTCCGTTACGGGTTGACGGTAGATAACACCAGGAGCTTTACGCTCCAGTGGCATATCGTAGGTTTCACCCTGGATAGGACCGCGGCCATCGATGGGCTGACCGAGCGTATTTACCACGCGGCCTACGATGCCTTCGCCTACTTTAATGGAAGCAATTTTATTGGTACGGCGTACCGTAGCTCCTTCCCGAATGTCACTGTAGTCACCGAGCATAACGGCACCTACGTTGTCTTCTTCCAGGTTCAGAACCAAGGCTTGGAGGCCATTTTCAAATTCGAGCAACTCCCCCGACTGAGCTTTGCCCAGGCCGTAAATGCGGGCTACACCGTCGCCAACCTGCAATACCGTACCAACCTCTTCGAGTTCGGCTTCGGTTTTGAAGTTAGACAACTGTTCCCGCAGAATGGCGGATACTTCATCCGGACGTACTTCTGCCATGATCTTATACTAAAGGTTGGTAGGGGTTCTTCGAGAATTCGTTGCGCAGCTTGCGCAAACGGAAACTCACTGAGTCGTCGATCAGACGGTCGCCAATACGGAGCACGAAGCCCCCAATAAGCGATTGATCTACTTTCTCAGTGAGGGTAACTTGCTGAAGGCCAGTTTGCTGGCGCACCATCTGCGTTAGCTCCGCACGTAGGTACGGGCTCAGTGGCGTTGCCGTTGTAACCTCAGCTAGTTGTACGCCGCGCAAAGCATTGTATTGAGTCAGAAACTCTGAGCCAATAAATTCTAATGCACTTTCGCGGTTTTTTTCGGTGATGATAGTGAAGAACTTCATGGTGAGGTCCGACACTTTGCCACCAAACACAGCGCGTAAGATGGCCAGTTTCTTGTCGTGCTTGACGATGGGGTTGCGCAGCAACAAGCGCAGGTCACGGTTCTCGTTCAGCGTCTTGCTGAACAAGTCCATATCTTCCTTAACCTGCTCTAGCGTACCCCGCTCCTCGGCCAGATCAAGCAGGGACTTGGCGTAGCGGGAGGCAACTCGTATTTCAGACATTCTTGTAGGAATTAGGAGCCGGAGTTAGGAATTAAGAGCCAGTTGTCGGCAAGCGACTTTCGGTTCCCAACTTCTAGCTCCTAGCTTCTTAGTTAAGCTTCACATCCTTCAGGTACGAGTTGACGAGCTCCTTTTGCGAGTCGGTATCGGTCAGCTCGCGACGCAGAATGCGCTCGGCTATATCGATTGACAACTGAGCAGCGGTGTTTTTCACCTCGGCTAGAGCAGCGTTTTTCTCGTTCTGGATTGCTTCGCGAGCCTGCACAATCATGCGGCCACCTTCTTCGTTTGCTTTGTTCTTGGCTTGCTCGATGAGCTGATTGGCCAGGGCAGTGGCTTCCTTGATGATCCGGTCACGCTCCAAGCGAGCATCGGCAAGCAACTTTTCGTTGCCAGCACGTAGCTCTTGCATTTCCAGCTTGGCTTGGTCGGCCATACGCAAAGCTCCTTCGATAGAGTCTTCGCGCTGCTTCAAGGAAGTAAGAATCGGCTTCCAGGCAAACTTAGCCAGCAGGAACAGCACGATGAGGAAAATCACCAGCTGCCAGAAGATCAGGCCTAATTCGGGGGTTACTAATGGAGGCATAGAGAAGTAGTAAGTAGAAAGTACTTGGTACTGAGTAGATCAACCGGTGGGCAGCAAGTCCAAGACTATTTTGTCTCCCTACGGGCTACTTACTACTCATTACTAATTAAGCCAAGTCAGCCCGCCGCGTCGTGCGCCGAAGCGACGCGCAGCGGGCTGTCTAGGAGTTGCTTCTACCTCTTAGAGATTGAAGGAAATCAGCAGGCAGACTACGACTGCGAACAGACCCAGACCTTCGATCAGAGCCGCTACGATCAGCATAGCAGTTTGGATTCTGCCAGCAGCTTCGGGCTGACGGCCAATGGCCTCCATGGCGCTACCACCGATACGGCCGATACCCAAGCCAACACCAAGAGCAACCAGACCAGCACCGATACCAGCACCCATTACGGCTAAGCCAACCGAATTGGCAACCTGCAACAACAGAGAAAGAAGCATAAAAACAGAAATTTGGGGAAGTGAAAAACGAAAAAGGGAGTTAAAAAAAACTAGTGACCGTGGGCGTGAGCTTGCGAAGCACCATCGCCACCACCCATCTGCAAATCAGCATCGTGGTGTTCCTCCACCGCGCCACCGATGTACATAGCCGTGAGCAGCGTGAAGATGTAAGCCTGTAGAATCGCAACTAGCAATTCGAGCACGTTGATAAACAAGCCGAAAGCCAACGAAACCGGGCTGATTAAGACACTCTTGAAAATGAAGATCAAGCTGATGAAGCTCAAGATTACAATGTGTCCGGCCGTGATGTTGGCGAACAAACGAACCATGAGAGAGAACGGCTTTACGATTACGCCGATTAATTCAACCGGAATCATGATAGGCAGCAGCGCCTTCGGAACACCGGGCGTAGCGAAGATGTGCGCCCAGTAGTTTTTGTTGGAGCTAAACAAGGTGATGCCAAGCGTCATGAGAGCCAGCGTCATGGTCACGGCAATATTGCCGGTGAGGTTGGCCGCGCCGGGCATCAAGCCGAGCATATTGTTGAACCAGATGAAGAAGAAAATAGTAAGCAAGTATGGCATATACCGCTCATACTTAGGACCGATGGCCTTCTTACCTACCTCATCACGAATAAACACGATGAGCACTTCAAAGAAAGACTGAACCCCTTTCGGAGCTCCACCGTGGTTTTTCTTGTAGCCACTAGCTACCGTGAAGAATACTCCTAGTAGTAAAGCAGCACTCAAAAGTAGAGAAGCCACGTTTTTGGTAATCGAAAAATCGTATACCTTGCCTCCATCCTCAGCTTCGAGGTGTTCGTGCTCTAGTTTGAGGCCATTGTATACCTTACCTTCTGCCAAGTGAGAAGACGAAAATACGCTTAGTCCTTTATTAGGCTGATAAGCAATGATCGGCAAGGGAATGGTGATGTGGGTACCGTGCTCGGCCTCGTCGCCGATGGTTGCAAAGTGCCATTCGTGAGCGTCACCGATGTGGTGCAGAATCATCTCACCGGGGCTGAATGCTTCACTGTCGGTAGCTTCCTCAATGGTGGGTGTAGGCTCTTGCGCGAACACGGGAAGCGAAAGGATGCAGAAGAGAGCTATCAGTAAACGCTTCATTCAGTGGGGATTAGAAAAAAATTCACAGAATCTTCATTCTGTGATTACACTCGGTTTTGAAAACGGGCGCAAGTTACTCAGGATA
Organism: Hymenobacter volaticus; assembly: GCF_022921055.1. Taxonomy (GTDB): domain Bacteria; phylum Bacteroidota; class Bacteroidia; order Cytophagales; family Hymenobacteraceae; genus Hymenobacter; species Hymenobacter volaticus. The sequence continues at coordinate 389,859 of NZ_CP095061.1, read as the reverse complement.
GCCCATATTTCAAACCCAGCGTAAATAAAGTACAGCAGAAAGAACAGCCCCAGGAACGTCCATCGACCATTGCCTTCGTGCGCTCCTCCTTTATATAGATAAAGAAGCACTAATCCGACTGAAAGCAGTAGGCGCACTACCATCGAGCCGAAATAAGCCCCCATGAAATTATCGGGGTTGGCCCGCACCAGGCGCGAGGTTACCCAGTAGATAATGGCCGTGAGTAAAGCAAAGTACCCTAATGTATAGGCCGCTAGCGGGTGTACGACAGCAGTACCGAAACGGGCATGCAACAAGTACAATGTGCCGTAAAGCAGAAGCGTGAGCAGAAGTAAATAAGAGAAGAAGCGGACCAAATCTATAAGAGCCTGTTAGAAAAGAAAATAGAAAAGTGAAGACAAAGGTATCATCCAAAAAATAGAAGTATCCTCTGTTTTATTATGATTCGCTTTTCTTTTTAATTTTTAGTTGGCTAATCGTTCGATACGGACCGAATAACCTGATACATGGCGATAAAAACGGAGAGCAGCATCAGTACCACTGTGCCCCAAGGACCAATACCGAAGCGCCCATCAAGCCACACGCCAAGCCAAGTACCAAGCCCGATAATAGCTAGCATTTGAATGCCGAGCCCGGAATACTTGGCAAAGTTGCCACCGCGTGGACCAGAAGAATCGGGTTTGGGTGTGGAAGAGTCAGCCATAGCGGAATGAGGTTAAACGGCGACGAATTTGGATAAACACTGAGTATATGATACGTAAAGGTCTGTCGAGGGCTAGGAAAAAGCGTAATTTTACTGACCAAGTGACGTTGTGACTTTATACGCAACGGCGAGAGCTGAACAAACTAGCTAGCTCCGCACGTTGGCGTATTGGTAATCTGTATTCCCGACTTGCCTTCTGCTTTGACTCGATACTCGATTTTTCGTCTGCTTGCTACTCCCGTAGTCACGTTGCTACTTGTTGCTGGTGTGGGGGGCTGTGCCTCCGAGCGCCGGGGTGTAGTAGGCCATGCCTATGATAACGTAGTGGCCCGCGACAATGGTTACTTCTTGGCTCGCGAAAAGATGTGGAGCGTGGAAGCTAAACTCTACCAGGCCCGCCAAAACGACTACAACCGGACACTCCCGCTCTTCCCCACGCTCGATCAAGCAGCAGTAGCTGCTGTGGCAACCGATTTGGAAGATGTAGTCAAGAAAGCGTCACTGCCCATTCAACACCGCGCAGGTTCCGACTGGACCGACGATGCGTACCTTCTTATTGGGAAGAGCCGCTACTATAAGATGGAGTATGCCGATGCGGCCAAGACCTTCAAATACGTCAACAGCACGAGCAAAGACGCCGACGCCAAGCATGAAGCTTTGATTTGGCTGATGCGGACCTTTCTGGCCGATAAAGATCTGGAAAGCGCGAAGGCCGTATCCGACGTACTAGATAAAGAAGAGGGCCGCGAAACAAACGCCCGGGCCTTGTTTCTTACTCGGGCTGACTACTACCTGAAAACAGACGACCCGGCGAAAGCCATCGAGAACCTAGAAAAGGCAGTTCCGCTCATCAAGCAGAAGAATGAGCAGTCGCGCACGCGCTACATTTTGGCCCAGCTCTACCAGAATCAGGGAGATGATAAAAAAGCGTATGCCGAGTTGAACAAGATTCTGAAAAGAAACCCACCGTACGAGTTAGACTTCTTTGCCAAGCTAATGCTCGGACAAGTATCAGATCTGAACAACGACGACAAAGCCCGCTTAGACAAGTACTTCGCGAAGCTGCTGAAAGACGTCAAAAACAAAGAATACCGCGACAAAATCTATTACGAGATGGCGCGGCTCAATTATCGGCAGAAGAATTACAATGAAGCCTTGGCACTTCTGCAAAAGTCGGCTAGAGCTAATGGCACCAACAGAAGCCAGAAATCTTATACCTATTTGTTAGCAGGCCGCATCTATTACGAGAACCTGCAAAAGTATCGTTTGGCCGCAGCCTACTATGATAGCACGGTGCAGAACTTGCCCAAAGAGGCTCCTGATTTCGCTGCTGTTTCGGAGCGAGCTGGCATCTTGAAAGACTTTGCCCAGCAAACTACCATCATTGAAACGCAAGACAGTTTACAAGCACTAGCGCGCTTGGACACGGTGGCACTGCGCACCCGCCTCACAGCATATGCCGATGCCGAATTGGAAGCCAGGCGCAAAGAAGCAGAAGCAGTGGCGGCAAGGCAAGAGCGTGAAAACAGTCGCCAAGCTCTTGCTTCGGGCATCAACACTTCCCGCGACCTGCAAACTGACATCAACCCAGAGGATTTTATTAGCGGTAGCACCGGCACTAAGTGGTATTTCGACAATCCGACTGCCGTGAGTACAGCCCGGGCCGACTTTATCCGTAGGTGGGGCGACCGGCCACTGCAGGACAACTGGCGCACCGTAAATTCAACTCGTACTTCACCTGTTACGCCAGCGGGTGGCAATGTGCCTGTTAGCATCGCCGGCGCCAACCAAACCAGTGTAACGGCAGGTTCTACTACGGGTACAGGGCAGGCTGTAGCCAACGACCCAGCCACTCAACGCAAAGCCTTAGTAGCTCAATACCGACAGGCACTTCCACTTACCGGCGCGCAGATGGCCGTGTCGGAAAAGCAAGTGGAAGAGGCAATGTATGCGCTAGGAGGTATTTACAATCAGCAGCTACGCGAACCTGTGCCAGCCGCGCAGACCTATGAAAAGCTACTGACCCGCTTCCCAAAGACTACGCACTCGCCGGAAACCTACTATAGCCTGTACTTAATTTATAAGGAGCAAAACGAACTAGCCAAAGCGGAAGTCTATGCGCAGCGGCTGCGCCAAGAGTTTCCGAACTCAACGTATGCTCGCCTAGCTGCCGACCCTGAATATTTGCGGCGCACCTCCCTTGTGAACAAAGAAGTGGCCGTGCAAGTGGACACCGCTTTTGCTATGTACAAAAGGCAGGATTTCAAGAAGGCGGCGACTTTGCTGGCTAACACATCGAAGAAGTATCCAGAAACCGACTTGAATGACCGTATAGCATTTCTTAATGCACTGATTGCGGTGCGCACAGAATCGCCACTGGTAGCTAAAGCATCTTTGGAAAAGTTTGTAAAGGACTACGAGCAGTCACCGCTTGGTAATGAAGCCAAGGTATTGCTAGGCTCCTACAAGAAATATGAAACGGGAGGCCTTGCCGGAGCCTTGGCGTCCACACAGAAACCGACTGTTTCTATGTTCCGGCCAGGAGAAGTAAATAATCGTGTGCGCATTATTTACAATACACCCGCAACGCCAGCAAAAACAGTTCCGGCCGTAACGCCAGCTCCCGCCGTTTCCACGCCGCCAGCCTCTGCTCCTACTCCGGCTTCTACGGCGCAACTTGAAGTTCCCGCTGAAACAAAAAAGCCAGTTGCTCCCACTGATTCGGCTGCGGCCGGAGCTCCGGTTTCCACACCTGCAGCACCTGCTATCGACCCAGTGAAAGCAGCTCGCATGGCAGCAGCTCAGGCAAGAGCGAAAGGCAAAAAGCCTGTTAAAGCGGCACCTGCGCCAGTTGCGACTTCGCCGACAGAACCTGCTGCATCTACAGCTGCGGTGCCCGCTACTACGCCCCCACCTGTCACCACTGCCCCAACAACTGCCCCAACTACATCGCCTGCCGTCGTCTCCACTCCGGCAACCAAGCCAAGCCCAGCTGATGCTGGTGCTAGTGCATCTCCAACTGCACCTGCTCCTGCCGCAGTTTCACCCTATGCGGCCAATCCCACTGCCGTACATGCCGTATTGCTAATTTTCCCAAAGGCCTCGGCAGCCCTTCAAACCCTACCTGATCAACTGGGTGCTTACAACAGCCGTTATTTCAAGGCAAGCAACCTACGAGTGCAGCAGCAGTCACTCAGCGATTCTTTGGAAATGGTAGTTGTACAAGGATTAGCTGGCGCGAAAATAGCGCAAGCGTATGCCTTAAAGCTGAGAGGACCTCAGTCGCCACTAAACCGCCTGCGGGGCACGGGTTACCAAACGCTAGTTGTTGGTATTGATAATCTGCCGCTGTTGCTTCAGCGGCGCGATGTGGAAGAATACCAGCGATTCTACCAGCAGTCGTACCGTTGAGCGAAGTAGAATTTAGGAGCCTCCAGAAAATTCTCTTTTGCTTTGTGCTTCGGAACTGATGGGTAGTATTACGAAATTAGTTTTCAGCTGCTCTCACCTCCTGCAATCAAGTTTTTAGTTAAAAGAATGCCCGTTTCTAAAGCTCGACCCGTCTCTCGCAAACCGCAGCGGCCCAGCCGCTACGCCGCCCTCATCCGCACCATGTGGCTGTTGTTCGCGGGCGGTTTGGTAGCGTCACTAATGTATATCCTTGCTGTAAGCGTCAACTTTCTCAATCTTTTCGGCCAGATGCCTAATCTGAAGGCATTGGAAAGCCCCCGCAGTGAGCTGGCATCGGAGGTGTACTCTGCCGATGGTGAATTGATGGGAAAGTATTTTCGTGAGAACCGGACCCCTGTTAGCTACAAGGAAATAGCGCAAACAACCATTGATGCGCTGATTGCGACCGAAGATGCTCGCTTCGAAGGTCATTCTGGTATTGATCCGAAAGCTATGATGCGGGTAGCAACGGGCTTGGTGGGTGGCGGTAAAAGCGGCGGCGGTTCTACTCTCAGCCAGCAGTTGGCTAAGATGTTGTTCCGCACCCGCGAAGACCTTAATAACGGGCGTCTCAACGATGTACCAGGCTTGCGCATGCTCATCACCAAAACCAAGGAATGGATTTTGGCTGTCCGGCTGGAGCGCAACTACACCAAGCGCGAAATCTTGCGCATGTACCTCAATACGGCCGAGTTTGGCTCGAATGCATTCGGCATCAACGTGGCCGCCAAAACGTTCTTCAACAAGCACCCACGCAACCTGACCTTAGAGCAATCGGCGCTATTGGTTGGGTTAGTAAATGGTCCGTCGTGGTTCAATCCGGTTCGTAATCCTGAGCGTTCCAAGCGCCGTCGTGATTGGGTGCTCGGTCAGATGCGCAAAAACGGCTATATCACCGAGCCAGTCTACGCGGCAACGGTGGCCAAGCCCATCAAGCTCGACTACAAGGTTGAAAACCAGAATGAAGGTATTGCGCCTTACTTCCGCACCGAGCTCAGCAAATCATTGCGGGAGTGGGCCAAGGAAACCGACCACGACCTGTACTCCGACGGCTTGAAGATATATACGACCATCGATTCGCGGATGCAGAAATACGCCGAAGCCTCTGTAGCCGAGCATATGAAGCTTCAGCAACGGTGGTTTGACCAGCATTGGAAAGGCCAGCAGCCTTGGCGGGACGAGAACGGGCGCTTGATTCCTAATTTTCTTAACACATCTATCAAGCGCACCGAGCGTTACCGTTCCCTCAGCACCCGCTACGAAGGCAACCAAGATTCCATCAAGTACTATCTGAACAAGAAGTACAAGATGAAGGTGTTCACCTGGAATGGTGGCGAGAAGGAAGTGACCATGTCCCCCATGGACTCGTTGGCTTATTACAAGCGGCTGCTACACGCTGGCTTCATGGCGATGAATCCACTTAACGGTCACATTAAAGCTTGGGTGGGTGGCATCAACTACAAATACATCAAATACGACCACGTAAAGCAGGGCAAGCGGCAGCCAGGCTCTACGTTTAAGCCGTTCGTGTACGTTGCAGCTATCGACCAAGGCTACTCGCCTTGCTATCAGCGCCCTGATGTGCCGACTACGTTCCCCGCTGAGCGGGGCCGCCCAGCTTACACACCTCGCAACTTCGAGGGCACTTATTCTGGCCGTACTTTCACGTTGCGTCAAGCGCTGGCTCGTTCTATGAACTCTATCACCGCATGGCTAGTCCAGAAGATAGGGCCTAACGATATCGTTTCGTACGCCAAACAACTGGGCATTACCTCGCCTATTGACCCTGTACCAGCTATTGGTTTCGGATCATCCGACGTAAGTATTTACGAATTGACTGGTGCCTATAGCACGTTCGTGAACAAGGGAATCTGGACCTCGCCGATTATGGTAACGCGCATCGAGGACAAAAATGGCAACGTACTTCGTGAATTCGTGCCGCAAACTAAGGAGGCCCTACGCGAAGAAACAGCTTACCTAATGACCTATATGCTGCGTGGTGCTACCGAAGAGCAAGGAGGCACGAGCATCATCTTGAAGAACGGCTTTAAGTTTCCGTATGAGATGGGCGCCAAAACGGGCACTACTTCCAATTATTCAGACGGCTGGTTTATGGGTTTGACGCCAGACCTAGTGTGTGGTATGTGGATAGGTGGGGAAGACCGGAGCATCCACTTTCGCACCGGAGCGTATGGCCAAGGCTCACGCTTAGCTTTACCACTCTACGGCATTTTCATGAAGAAAATGTACGCTGATAAGAGCATCGACATTTCCAGAGGCCCTTTCCCTAAGCCAGATACGCTAAGCGTGGAAATTAACTGCTCTCGGTATTATAATGGAGCCCAGCGCGATACCATTCCCTACGACCAGAAACTCAACCAAGCTAACTTAGATGACCTCGACGACGAGGAAATCTAGGCGGCGAAGCAGAGTTATTTGAATTGAATCAGATATTGCAGAACGTGGTTGGGATGTACCAGCCACGTTTTTTGTTGTTCATATGACGCATGTTTGTTCAGCGTCGTATCTGTTCTGATAAGCGCTTTACGCTACGTGGTAAGCGCATCAGAACAACCCAATCAATCCGCATAAGTCCCACGCTTTATGGCCGCCCAAGCCCATCTGCAAGACCAAATTCGTCAGCTACCACACCGCCCTGGCGTGTATAAATACTTCGATGATGAGGGAATCATCTATGTAGGAAAGGCTGTGGATTTGCGCAAACGAGTAAGCAGCTACTTCACGAAGCAAGACCACAACAAGAAAACCCAGCAACTTGTCAAGAACATCAAGCGCATCGAATTCACGATAGTGGATAGCGAGTCGGATGCCTTCCTGCTGGAAAATAACCTGATTAAGCAGCATCAGCCTAAGTACAACATCTTGCTGAAGGATGGTAAAACCTATCCCTACTTGCTGCTCACCAACGAGCGTTTTCCGCGCCTTATTCCTACCCGCAACAAGCGGCCGGGTGAAGGTTACTACTTTGGGCCTTACGCGAACGGCTCTTCCCTTCATGTAGTGCTAGAGCTTATTCGGGCTTTATATCCGTTACGTACCTGCACCTACAACTTGTCGCCGCAGAATGTGGAGGCACACAAGTTCAAAGTGTGTCTGGAATACCATTTAGGCAATTGCAAAGGGCCTTGTGAAGGCTTGCAGGATGAGGAAACGTATAATCAATATGTGCAGCAGATCAGGCAAATCCTGAACGGTAACCTGAGCATTCCGAAGCAGTACTTTCGCGAGAAGATGACGCAAGCGGCGCAGGAGTTGCAATATGAGCTAGCGCACCAGTATAAGCAGAAGCTGGACCGACTTGATGCCTTCCAGGCGAAGAGCACAATTGTCAATCCGTCACTTTCCAATATCGATGTATTCGGCATTGCCTCCAACGAAAAGCTAGCCTTCATCAGCTACTTAAAAGTGATGAACGGCTCGATTATTCTGACGCAATCCATCGAGGTACACAAGAAGCTAGACGAGCCTGACGAGGAAGTATTAGCCGCTATGGTAATGCAAATGCGGGCCGAATTTGAAAGCCAGTCGAAGGAAATTCTGACGAATGTGCCGTTGCCTGCCTTGCCCCTACCTGGTGTCACCATTACCCAACCACAAATTGGTGATAAGCGCAAGCTCCTGGAGTTGAGTATCAAAAACGTGCTTTATCTCCGCAAGGAAAAGGAAAGCATGAATGAGCGTAGCAAAGACCTCAACGAGGTACGCATCATGGAAACCATCAAAAAGGACTTGCGTCTAACGGAGTTACCCAAGCATATTGAATGCTTCGACAACTCCAACTTCCAAGGCGACAATCCAGTGGCGGCTATGGTTTGCTTTCGCAACGCGAAAGCAAGCAAGAAAGACTACCGTCACTATCACATCAAGACAGTAGTCGGTCCCAATGATTTTGATTCCATGTACGAAGTGGTTTCGCGTCGTTACCGTCGCCTTGTAGATGAGGGTGCATCATTGCCACAATTAGTTATTGTCGATGGAGGCAAGGGGCAGCTAAGTATGGCTGTCAAGGCCCTGAAGGACCTTAATCTATGGGGGCAAATAGCAATTATAGGTATTGCCAAACGACTAGAAGAAATCTATGTCCCCAACGACCCATTGCCTCTTTACATTGACAAGAAAAGTGAGTCGTTGCGCTTGTTTCAGCGTATGCGCGACGAAGTGCACCGGTTCGGTATAACCTTCCACCGCAGCCGGCGCGACGCGGCTACACTCAAAACCGAGCTTACTGATGTAAAAGGACTTGGCCCTATCACAGCTGATAAACTGCTAAGTAAATTTAAATCAGTGAAGAAGATTCGTGAACTCAGTGAATCCGAATTAGTAGCAGAAGTAGGAAAGGCCAAAGCACGAGTACTTCTCAACTACTTCGCGCAACAAGAACAAGAGACAACTGATTAAGTAAACGAACTAACCAAGCAAAAGAAAAGCCCCAACCATCTGATGGTCGGGGCTTTTCTTTTGCTTGGTTAGTTACCAACTACAGCAAGTGTAGTTAATTTAAACCTGGCTTTAGAAGCTCCATAGGTTGTACTCATACTCGATCAAATCGGCAGCGGCTTGTTGCGAAGCAAGAATACCTTGCTGCTGACCACCATAGATCTCGTCGAGACGAGCATCATTCGGGTTCGAAACCTTAACGATGTAGGAGTTAAACAACCACAATTCGAATGCATCAGCGAGGTTCTTGTGCTGCGCATCATTCTGCGAATTGAACCAAATAGCTTTATCCGGATTATTACGGAACACCTTTACTAAGTCGCTGTACTTGAACGTAGCAATCGGCTTCTCAATACCTGAAGTGTTGGAGCTCAGCGTAGAAGGAACAACCAGCGTAATAGTTTTGATGTCGTGATACATCCGCGACCTTTTCTTGTCGAAGATCATATCCTCTTTCAATTCCATTTGGTACAGGTCTTTATACCGGTACTCGTTACTAGCGGCTACAGTTGGCGTCTTTGATTTTGCGGCGCCCTTCTTAATTGGAGCACCCCATTCATCAACGGCCTCTTCTGAGAAACCAGCAGCCTTTTCTTCATCGCTTAGCCCTGCATTAGATTCCGAGTACGACATGTTACCCGAAACTTCAGCCGGAGTAAAAGTAGAAGTCAAAGAATCATTTTTATAAGCCTGCAGTTCACCACGCTTCACAGCATCCATGATGACCCGGCTTATTTCCTTGCCTTCCGAAAACATGGGCTTGTTCTGCTTCTCACGCAAGTCAATTGCACGCAAAATAGTTTTGCGGAACATGATGTCCGAATTTGGAATCGGACGGTATGAGCCGTTGCTACTTGCTGTAGTGGCCTGCTCCTGAGCCGAAGCTGCCAATGAGAGCGTCAGAGCGGCCGTTAGAGCGGTTAAAGAAAAGAATTTATTCATACCGAAGTAATCAAAAAAGAGCTGCAGTTAGTTCAGAAGAGTAACGCTTACAGCAGCGGAATATTGAACGACTTATTACCTACGCTCACTTCTTCCACTTGATTCTGGAAGTTCTGGCGCTGCACCTGCTTTACTTCGATATAGAGACGGTCGCCTTCACGGGCGGCGTCTACTACAGCACTCAAGTTAGCATTAGGGCCGCTGACAGGAATCGCAGCCATAGCTGGGCGCTTGCCGCGAACTAAAGTCACTTCGTAACGAGCTACCCGATAACGAGCATCTTCAGGAAGAAAAGTAGCAAAGCCAGCATCTGGTACAGCACGCAACTGCATGTTACGTACAGCAGTGATAGGAGTACCTTGCTTTTCATTAGCAGGACGACCACCTACTATGCACTGAATGTCAGGCTTCGGAATTGGACGTACCTGGAAGGTCTGTGAACCGATGGCATTGCCACCGCTGCTTACGCTTAAGGTCACCTCTCTTGCGTTTGGCACCAGCGTTACTTCGCCTTTAGCAGAGCCTTTGATAGTAGAAGCACCGGAAGCTGAGAAGCTAGGATCATACTGAGCACCCAAAGCAGGAACTTGTACGCTGAGTTTGTTACCGCACTTAAAGTAGAGCGCCTGTACCGAAGCCGACTGCACCTGCATCACCGGCTTAGTTATCGTGTAGGGTACATTTACTTTAAAGGTAGTGTCACGACCGTTCTGCTTGAAACGGATAGTGCCGGTCCATTGAGCTTTAGCGTTACCAGAAGCATCGAATGCACCCGGACGAGCAGTGAATTCTACTTTGCCTTTGCCAGTAGAAGCATCAACTGCCAGAGGCGAGCCATTCAGGGTCATAGTTGGCTTAAGGCCCGTGGCCGAAGCCGTCAGGAACAACTCAGCCTTATACTTAGTACCCGCAGCTACGGTGTTTGACTCAGCGCTAGCGAAAGCACCTACTTTGTCGAACACGATGATGTTGCCACCAACTTTAGCCGATTGAGCTGCCAAAGCATCTGATTCATACTTCAGAACTTCTGCTTCCTTCTGCGACAAAGTTGCCAAAGCCGCTACAAGAGGTGTATTCTCGAAGTTGAGTTCAGCGAAATTTTTGGAACGCTGCTCTGGATCGGTAACCATTGGATCCTGGCTGGCGTCTAAGGCCAAAGGATCTGCACTAGGAACAAACGTCTTGATGTACGAAGAGTACGCGTTTAGTTTGTCCTTCATTTCATAAGCAGCACCGTCCTTTTTGCCGCCGAGCATAGTGATAGCCACTTTGTCTTCGGCACTCATGTTTTTGTACTCGTTCTTGCCCTTCGTATTTTCCGTGGCAGTTACAAGTTTGTCACGTACACTAGCTAGATATTCAATCATCTGCTTAGTACGCTCACGAATTTCTTCGCTTTGCTTCAGCACAGCCACGTCAGCAGCCTGGTTGCGGTTTTTTTCAACCTGCGCCTGAATACCCTTTACCGTGCCGTCGTTGGATTTAGAAACCTTATCGTTGATACTGCTAAGGCTATCGTCTAGAAATTTGAACTTCAGCAAAATTGCTGAGTTCACTTGTAGGGCCAGAAGCGCAGTCAGTACCAAGTACATCATGCCTATCATCTTCTGCCTTGGAGTTTCTTTTCCTCCCGCCATCTCGTCTACCTAATTATATAGTGGGCTCGAAAATTAAGTTTGCTGCTATTCTAGCAATTAGCTAGTAGCCCGCATAGCGTTTAGCATGTTGCCGTACACACGGTTCAATGAGTTCAGGTTACCCGTCAAAGCAGCAACTTCATCCTTGAACTTCTCGGTGTCTTTACCAGCTTCCGTCATGTTCTGCATAGCCTGGCTTAGTGTACCATAGAACTGGTTCATTGACTTAAGGTGCGTGTTGGCATCCTGCAATTCCATTTCGTAAACTGCGTTCAAGGCACCCAGATTCTTAGTTACCGTCTGCACCTGTACGTGGTACTCTTTAGCATCTTTGGTAGCATCTGACATAGCACTCATGGCTTGAGCAGTGTTAGCATATGCTTCGTTGATGCGCTCAAGTGAAGTAGCAGCTGACCGTACTTTAGCGGTATACTCGTCGGTAGCATTAGTAGCTTCGCCAAGAGTAGAGAGTTGCTGCGTAGTAGTGCTCAAACGGTTCAGGCCCTGGCCCAACGAAGAAATAGCTTCAGGCGTCACGTTGGCATCCTTCAGCATATCGTCCAGCTTACGGGTTAAGCCCTTACTGTTATTGTCTTCTACAAACTTGTTGCTGTTGGTCGAAGGATCGTATCCTTCCGAAAGCTCTGGATAAACAAGCGACCAGTCATGTTCTTTAGCTGCGGGCTGGAAGGCACTCAAGAAGAAGATAACGGCCTCAGTTCCCAGACCAACGATTAGCATAACGTCAGCACCTTTCCAGTGCTGAATTTTAAACAAAGCTCCAATGATTACGACTGCGGCCCCGATGCCATAAACTTTGGGCATCAGCACATCATAGAGAAAACTACCGCCTTTAGCTGCCATGTGATTTGATTGTTGGAAAGAAGAGGTTGGTGATTGAATTGAAACGGAAAAGCGAATGAAAATTGAAACGAGCGTAAGCCGGAATTAATTCAAGCGGCTGTTAGTGCCCATTCCGATCTGGATCATGGCCGTACGGAAGCCAATGAACGAGCGAGAAGAATCTTGGTATTCGAAGTTGCGAGTACCTGTTTCTAAGAAGTAAGCAATGTCCTTCCAAGAACCACCACGCACTACTTTGCGAGGTTCATTGTCGTCTGGGTTAGTGGGGTTCATATCCCATACCACAGGTACCGAAGCTTCCATGTAAGCATCATCGCACCACTCAGCAACGTTACCCGACATGTCGTACAAACCGAAGTCGTTTGGGAAGAAGGCGCCAACTGGCGAAGTGTAGGCGTATCCATCAGAAGCGTAGTCACCGCGACCAGGCTTGAAGTTGGCGAGCATGCAGCCTTTCGAGTTGCGCAAGTAAGGACCGCCCCAAGGATAGGTAGCCAGGTCTCGGCCACCGCGTGCCGCGTATTCCCACTCAGCTTCTGAAGGCAAACGGAAGTTAGGATTTGCTGCAAGACCCACTTCTTCTTGTGCCGCATTCTTGTGCTTGGTACGCCAGTTGCAGAAGTACTTGGCTGCAAACCAATCTACACCAACTACAGGATAGTCATCGAAAGCGGGGTGAGTATAATAATACTCCATCAGCGGATCACCCATATGGTAGGTGAAGTCACGCACCCAAACAGTAGTGTCTGGATAGAGTTCCGTCATCACGTACTCCTCTCCTAACACGTCAATCGAATCCTGCCGAATGGCGTTCATGAATTGACGGTATTCATTATTAGTGATTTCGGTTTCATCCATGTAGAAGCCAGCGATAGTCACTTGCTTGTTCATGTTTACCATAGAAGCCGAAATGTCTTGGTCTGTTTGGCCCATGTGGAATGTACCACCTGGGCAGGGTACCATCCCGAAAGGCACCTCTTGCGGGTTGAACTCGGGCCGGTCCTCTGCCCCAACTAGGTCGCCTTGTGGCCCTTTACCAAAACCACAGCCCCCCAGAATTAATGCCGATATGGCAAAGAGAGGCAATCCGAAAAACTTATTCATGTGAGGAAGTAAAATGACTGTTGAGGCGGCGATACCAGAAGATTACAATTTTTCGAGTTGGCAAATCTAACGAAACTTACGTTCGTGCGCAAACCAAACGCTCAATGCCTTGCATTTGTCTGCGAACTGACAAAACTGCCAGCTAAACGACGAAACGCAAAGAATTAGTGCCTAGTTCCTAGAAATCCTTCGTCCACGTAATCAAGGCATCGAGTTGATGCTCTATAATTAAGAAAGCTTAAAAGCTGTATCGAGGTGTACGAATTGCTGGACGTGTAGCAGGACCAGGTTTGGGCAGACGATAAGAGAGCATAATCTCATGTGAGCTAAGGGCTCTTGCGTCTTGATTAAATGCAATAAAATCAAAAGCGTACCCTATCCTCAACGCATTGTCTTTTGCAAGCGCCAACCCAGCCATACCTGTGAACGATTCATCATAGCGGTAGCCTACACCACCCCAGAACTTATCATTGAAAGTCGCACGAACGTTCGCTTCGTAGGAATTGTTTTTGAACGTGAACTTTCCATCATCACCAAACTTTCCTGGCAGCACCATTTTTATCAGTGCCGAAGGAGTTACGACAACGGATGGAGATGCTTCAATATTGTATCCGACAGTGAAATAAGAATGATTTTCACCAATATATCTCGCCGTGTTCTGATAGCTAGTAATATTTCCTTGTTCGTCCGTGATAGCGCTTTGGAATTTATATTCCGAACGCAACAAGTTGTTTACACTCAGACCAGCATATAGGGTTGGAGATTCATACCATACGCCCGCTCCTAAGTCAAACTTATTATCTGATCCATCAAGAGGTACGCTAGGGTCATTTGCGTCGATATAACGATAAACGCCTTTCGCCAGATAATTGTAAGCTCCTTGAATGCCGATACCCAACTTACCTTCCCCTAACTGAATATGTTTGGAATACGACAGTTGCGCGTTGGTCATTTTGAACTGCGCAATCTCGTCTCTGTATACGTGAAAGCCGATACCTCCTCCTAGTACCTGCACAGGAAATGATCCTGTTAACATGTATGTTTTAGGCTCTCCTCCTTCGTCAAACGAAGCGCTATAGTTGAAGTATTGATAACGACCAATTGCAGTTATTTCGCCTTGGCCCTTGATACCAGCATAAGCTGGATTGAGGTACATCCCATTGAAGCCATAGTGAGTAAACTGCGGTTGTTGCTGCGCTAACGCAGTGCCTGCAACGGTTGTAAAGAGGCAGGCAAAAAGTACAGCTACTTTCATATAAATATCTGATTTATGGCGTTTTACGACCAAGGCAGCAAGGTGAGAGACGTTTTCAAATGTATTGTAAAAAACCCTGTGCAACAAACTCTAACTAAAAAACAAACGGGGGAGCAGATCGTCTGCTCCCCCGTTTGTTTTCTATACGTTTTGTTTCCCATTCTTGTTCTTTTCCTTGCCTATATCAGGGCCGTGGTGGTTCCGAATATAGGCTTCAATAGCGCCAGTCATAGATGGCGCATTAGGTTGAGGTGCTTCTATATCCAATTCCAAGCCAGCATCGGTTACTGCCTTGGCCGTAGTTGGTCCAAAAGCAGCAATTCTTGTGCCGTTTTGCTGAAAATCAGGAAAGTTGACGAACAGTGAGCTGATACCAGAGGGACTGAAGAAGGCAATACAATCGTACTTCACATCTGATAGGTCAGACAGGTCACTAGCTACTGTACGGTAGATAACGGCCTCAGTGAACTTGAAATTGTTTGCCCGCATAAATTCTGGAATATCATCCTTGCGGATATCCGAGCACGGATACAAAAATTTCTCGCTCTTATGCTTTTTGATAACATCAAAAAGGTCGGCTGCAGTACGCTGCCCTACGAACAACTTCCGTTTACGCAGTACTATGTACTTCTGCAAATAATTGGCCGTCTGCTCGGAAATGCAGAAATATTTCATCTCGGCAGGCATTTCCAATTTCGCTTCCTGACAGATACGAAAGAAGTGATCCACAGCATTTCGGCTAGTGAAAATAACGGCCGTATGCTCGGATATATTAACCTTCTCTTTCCGGAAATCCTTATAGGAAACCGGCTGTACCTCGATAAACTCCCTAAAATCTACTTTGATGCCGTATTTCTCGGCAATAGCAAAATAGGGGGAAACATCATTGGTCGGCTTAGGCTGGGTGACAAGGATGCTGGAGATTCGCTTGGCATGACGGCCCGTCCCCGGTTTGTCTGTGCTCTCGGCCATAGGGTAAAGGAAAGGGTAAGTCTAACGCAATAGGAGAATGGTGGCGGCAGCCTGCCTCAACAGTGAAAGGAGAGGCCTAGTATGTGAAAACGATTAATTTAAGCAGAATGACCAAAGGAATTACTTCAGTGGTGCAAAGGTAAGAAAACAAATGAAGATTAAAGAGTGAAGTCTTACGATGCAGTGTTCGAGCAACTCGAATAACTGTACCAACCAACAGCAAGGAAACCACACCATTAGAAACCCATAACACTGTTTCGGGAGAGTTTGATTGAGACCCAAATACAACAGCATTACTAACGGCAAAAACAGGCCTAGAAACAGAATTGTACGAATAAACTCTCGGTACTGCACCAATACCAATTCACCAACGTCGAATATATAACTCAGCAATTCTAGAAACAGATATTTGCCAAGCACGAATCCGGCTATAAGTACAGTGTAGAGTAGCACTCGTACGACAAGTGCAGATTCTGGGACGTCGAACAGCCGACGCAGGATAACAATGTTTTGAACGTTGGTATGGATAGCAACCAAAAGCAACGCAAACGATAAGGAAAAAACGAGAACCAGTAGGATATTCAACCAGGTCACCGTTGGTTTAACCAAGAAGTCTTGCTGAGCTGCCGACCGGCTCCAGAGCCCCTCAATCTGATAGATGCGGGCAAACCCTGGTTGATAGGTAGCTCGGATTCCGCCGTATAGAAGTCCAATCAACAATAAGAAACATAAGAACACATTCTCACCAGGATGGCTGCGGGCAACAGGTTGCGCTAATGTTTGGTTGGATTTCTTACTAGAACTTGCTGCGGCTGAAACTGTAGGTTGTGTGTTTGTGAATGAACTCAGGTTAGGCGCTACCTCTGGATGCCATACACACAGCAAGTGAGTCCCTGCTACGCTCCCTTGGGGTAACAGTTTGCTAAGATCTAAGGTGTAAGGAGCAGTGGACGCTGCCGTAAATACAAGACGATTATCTAGAAACAAGCTCTGGCCCTCGCGAGCCGTGAAACTGATAAGGAGTGGATGTGTAGGCTGTAGCGCAACCCATTGATAATACGCATGCGCAGGAGTGTGATAATCCGGCAGGTAGAGAACCAAGCGGTTCCGGTCAGCATCGTGAATAAGCCAGTCGGAAGAAAGACCATTGCGTTGCGCGGGCGGCAGTGGTTGATACTCCGCTGCCCATGCAGAAACCAATGGCCACAAGCCTAGAAGTAGCACGAGCAGGAATTGCCGAACAGCCACGCAACTCCTCCGTTTTTTATATTTCTGGCGCATATACAGTTCAGCTTCTCAACTAAACTAGGATGCTACTCGCTGCTTTTCGGCGGCGCGGCTGCGATAAACACCAAGGAAAACACTTAGCAACAAGGAGAAGGCTACCAAGATGACAATCAACAAGGTATTGCCAAGAGTAGAGAAGTTGATGACAAACAAAATCACCAATAAATTGAGCAAGCCGAGTACAGTTACTGTACCGATTTGCTGAAAACCCATGGCTAAAATGCGGTGGTGCAAATGGTTTTTATCGGGAGAAAAGGGCGAACGTCCTTCTAACATACGCAAGATAAAAACCCGTAGCGTATCGAATAGTGGGACGAAGAGAATACCAGCTGCAACTGAGGGAGCAGAAGAGGCAAAGGGTTGCCCTACCTTCAGGCCCATTTCAACGAATTGGATGGTAAGCACCGAGACAATAAAGCCGCAGACCAACGAACCTGTGTCGCCCATGAATATGCTAGCCCGGTGGAAGTTGTAGCGCAGAAAGCCGATGATTCCCCCCATCAGGCATACGGACACAAACACGTAATTGCTGTAACTAGGCCCACCGTAGCGCACGAAGTAGTAACCGAATGTGCTAACAATAATGATAACGATACTACCTGCTAAGCCGTCGAGTCCGTCGATTAGATTAATGGCGTTGGTGATGCCAACAATTACCACGAAGGTAAAAGCATAACTAATGCCTATCGGTAATTCATGCACACCCAAAATACCCTGGAAGCTAGTTAAACGGACATCAGCCATAATCATGACGATGCCGGTAGCTAGTAGCTGACCGATAAACTTTTTCATCACTGAAATAGTCACCAAGTCATCTTTCAATCCCACGAAGAACAGCACGATACAGCCTGCTAGAAGCTGTTGAATGCCATTCTCGAGGTTAGCGAAAATGGTGAGTGCCGACATAAATCCTGCGAAAATAGCTACGCCCCAAGCCGAGGTGTCAGCGACTCATGGACGGTACGCACATTAGGCGTATCGAGCATGTTCTTGAGGTGGGCAATGTATATAATGGACGGCACCGCGAAGAGCGCCACCAGAAACGCCCATAGAAACGACAAACTCAACTGGATTCCGAGAGGATTCATCACGCAACGACTTAAATAGAGAAGCACTAACTACGCCTGAGAATCTACGCAGCTATTGCAAGAATATACTAGCCGTGCAACACGCCTTCACGGCCGAGCAAGGGAATAGCAGTGAGATTGGCAGGAACAATAGAGTCGGGCACGAAGATGAATTTCTTATCGAAAACCTGCGTGTCGCGGTAATAGCTTACCCAATATTGATTATTGAGGTGAAACAAATCAGGGTCGATGGGCTCGATGGGAACAGCGGTGTGTGGCTCTATCTCCGCAAAGACATGCCGTAGCGTGGACGTACGAACAGTTTCTCCGTCGGTTCGAGAGCCGTAGCCATTGGAGTTGACGATGACATTGCGGATAGGAAAAGCATTTTCATTTAGCAGGTATACTTGCCAGCCAGCTTTCCCTTGTTCAGTAGCGGCCGCCTCGTCGGGCACTACTGCCACCGAAACACCTGCTACCGGTTCAAAATTTATATGTTCCTTCATGAGGTACTAAATGCCGCTTTTAGTTTCGTTGGATAGATGGCTTTGTCTAGATAGGGTATCGACAAGCTTCTCCGTAAGCTCTGCCTCAAAAAGGCGCGCCAGATGAGGCAACAAATGGTCTTGAACTTCGGCTAACGGCACCGTCCGTCCTAGCTCTTGTTGAATCGAAGTAACCGCCTTGTCGGAGATGCCACAGGGTACAATGTGTCCAAAATACGAGAGGTCGGTATTTACATTAAGCGCGAAGCCGTGCATGGTTACCCACCGACTGCACTTCACACCTAAGGCGCAAATTTTACGCGGATTAGGAGCACCTTCTTCGAAATCTAGCCAAACACCCGTAAGCCCAGCAATGCGCCCTGCTTGTATGCCGTATTCAGCTAAGGTTTGAATAACAGCTTCTTCCAACAGGCGCAAATAGCGGTGAATGTCAGTGAAAAAATTGTCGAGGTCGAGGATTGGGTAGCCGACCAACTGGCCGGGACCATGGTAAGTAATGTCGCCGCCACGATTGATGCGGTGGAAGGTAGCGCCGTAAATTGCCAACTCGTTTTCGGTTAGCAGTAAGTGTTCTGGCTTCCCGCTTTTGCCTAGCGTATACACATGGGGATGCTCAACCAGCAGCAAATAGTTGGGGGTAGCAACTAGCGCCGTGCCAGCCTCAGCAGCTTGGCGGTTGCTGGTTTTAAGAGCCAACGTATCTGCGAGCAGTTGCTCCTGATAGGCCCAGGCCGTTTCGTAAGGCATTAAGCCAAGCCGCTCCACTTCAATTACCCGGTTTTGACCGGTGAGAGTAACTGACGTAGCATCCGGGGCAGCAATAGGCGCTGATTCCGCGCAATGACTATACGTGTGCATGGCAAAGCAACTAAGGGTACCCGACAAACTAGGAACTGAGCGGAAGCTGCAAGTCGAAAGCAACTTCATTGCTTTTAACTCAGGATCAACACCATCTAGTTTCCACGGCCTGAGCGGAAAAGGCGCAAAGTTACTAGATTAAGCGCCAAACTCAATCTACACTAAGCACTTCCTCTCTTCTCACAATTCCGTTTTTGCATGAGCACAAAAGCCCATCAATTGGGACAAGCGGGTGAGAATGCGGCCGCGGCTTTCTTAGTTAGTCAAGGGTACGAGCTATTGCACAGCGGCTACCGGCACGGCCGAGCCGAGGTAGACTTGGTGATGCGGCGTGGCCAAGAGCTATTAATATTCGTGGAGGTGAAAGCGCGCTCTTCTAGCCAGTTCGGCTATCCCGAAACCTTTGTTACTGAACGTAAGAAGCAGTTGTTCCGGCTGGCAGCCGAACACTTGCAGGAACAGTTAAACTGGCTCGGTGATATTCGCTTCGACATCCTAGCTGTAACTCCTACTGCTGAAGGCTTGCGAGTAGAGCATTTCGAGGACGCGTTTTATTGAAAGGCCAACTACGTGGTGGGCTTGCTACGCACTCACTCAATGAGTCCCTCTAATTATTGCGGCGGTTGGTATTGCCCGGTCGGTCGGTCACGGCCGCACGATTGTCGAACTTGTCTTTTTCGTAAACAAGCACGCCATTGCGGTTATACTCCTTAATAAGAATGGGCTCTGTCACTTCAGGATCGTAGCCCGATTCGCCGTACTGATACACGAACCGGCGGCGGTCCTTGGTGTTGCGAAAACCCCAGTAGTTTGTCCACTCCCCTACTCGCTTCCCATTCTCGAAGCTACCATCCCAGTCGCGCTTGCCGTATTGATTGAAACGGACATAATCACCCTCCAACTTGCCATTCACATAGGGTACCACCTCCTGCACTTGTTTATGCTCGGTGTCATAGTATGTAACATTGGCGTCGCGCGGAAAACCCATTTCGAAGTGGGTTTTCGACACTAGCACGTTGTCACGGGTAAATTTCTCCCAGCGCAGGTGTTTGGTGCCCACCGCAAAGAAGCCAGTTTCAATCACCTTGCCGCCTTGTAGCTTCTTATAAGGACCATGTAAAACCTTATCAGTAGCGGCATTCAGCTCGGAGTTGGCTCGAAAGATTTTCCGTTTGCGCGGGTTGAAATAATAGACTGTAGTAGAATAAGCGCTCGGTTGCTTAAACGTCTTGAGGTAATGGAAAATCTCTACTACTTGATTCTTGCCTTTCGGTCCTGATTTGGTATATCCCTTCTTGATCCGCTCGCCAAGGAAGATGTTTTTCTTCTTTTTGGTTTTGCGCAGCTCGGCTCTTTCTTTGTCTTTCGCGGCTTTCTCTTGCGCCTTCGTAAGCGCCGCCACCTTCTTCGGATCTAATGAAGGAGCTTTAGTGGTATCGCCGGAGGTAGTGAGTGTGTCAGCAAGGGCTACAGTAGATACCTCCGTACGGCTATTGAATGAGACCGTCTTCGGAGAGCAGGCTCCCAAGCCACTCAACAGCAATAGTGAAATGTACAGGTAAGACAGGCGCATTGGAGCAAGTACAAACAGTTTTCGCAGCATCAAACGCAAAGATATAGGGATTTGGTGCCCAGCTACAGGCGTTTGCTCTTAGCTTGTAGCTGAATGTATTTTGCTCGCCAACAGCTAGCAGTCAGAGCGCTATCAATAACAAACCCCGACAACTCAGAGCTGCCGGGGTTTTATACCATCTTAAACTTCTACTGCTTTTTTAAACTACTCAGCAGCCAATAAATCAGCGCTACGCTTCACAAACGCAGTTAGCGCTTCTCCTTTCAGCATGTTCTGTGCGAGCAAAGCTAAGTCAAAAGCTTGGCGAGCCAACTTCTGGCCTGCTTCGCCTTCCGCTTTCAGCACGCGTTGGGCTACGGGGTGGTTGGCATTCACGCTCACGGTGTAGCTGTCGGGCAGGCTGCCGAACATCTGCATTCCGCCACCACCGCCGGTGCGTTGCATATCCTTCATGCGGCGCATAAACTCGGGCAGCGTTATAATAACCGGCGCATCTTGTGGCGAGAGAGAGGCCACTTGCACTTGCATATGCTCGTTGTTGATTGCTGTTTTGAATGCTTCTTGCAGCTTAGTTTTCTCGTCGTCGCTGAGCACGCTTTCGGTCTGCTCGTCTTTCTCGATGAGTTTGCTAATGGTGTCGGCATCCACGCGTTTAAACGAAGTCTTCTCTAACTTCTGCTCTAGCTGACCGATGAAATGCGGGTCCAGTACCGTTTCCAGCTTCAGCACGTCGTAGCCACGGTCTTGGGCGGCTTGCACGAAGCCGTGCTGCGCCTCCGCGTCGGTGGTGTAGAGCACGACGGTCTGGTCGTTCTTGTCTTTCTGGTTGGCTTGCACGAACTCTTGGTACTCGGAGAGCGTGAAGTATTTACCGGCCACGTTTTGTACCAGTGCAAAATCCTTGGCTTTCTCGTAGAATTTCTCGTCCGACAGCATGCCGTATTTCACGAACAGCCCGATGTCCGACCACTTCTCCTCGAAGCCTGTGCGGTCTTTGCGATATAATTCGGCAAGCTTGTCGGCTACCTTCTTGGTGATGTAGCTATTGATTTTGCGAACATTGCTGTCAGCCTGCAAGAAGCTACGCGACACGTTCAGTGGAATGTCTGGCGAGTCGATAACGCCATGCAGCAACATCAGGAACTCGGGTACCACGTCCTTCACTTCGTCGGTGATGAACACCTGGCGCGAGTAAAGCTGAATCTTGTTGCGCTGTAACTGCAGTTCATCCTTCACTTTCGGGAAATAAAGAATACCCGTCAGGTTGAAAGGATAATCGACGTTGAGGTGAATCCAGAATAGCGGCGGCTCCGAGAAGGGATACAGTTCCTGATAGAACTTGGTATAATCTTCGTCAGTGAGGTCGGCGGGCTGCTTGGTCCAGATGGGAGCTGTTTGGTTGATTACCTGGCCTTCAAATTCGATTTCAATGGGCAGGAATTTGCAGTACTTGGTTAGGATGCCGCGCAAACGGGCTTCCTCCAAGAATTCATCGGAATCTTCGGCTACGTGCAGTACCACGTCGGTGCCGCGCTCTGCCTTGGCGTGCTCGCCGGTTGGCTCGTCGAGCGTGAACTCTGTGCTGCCGTCGCAAACCCAGTGTGCCGTTAGCGTATCGTCTTTGTACGATTTCGACCAGATTTCAACTTCATTGGCAACCATGAAAGCCGAGTAGAAACCAAGACCGAACTGCCCAATAATCTGGTCTTTGGCAGCGGCATCCTTCTCCTTGTACTTCTCCACAAACTCGGTAGCCCCGGAGAAAGCAATCTGGTTGATGTACTTCTTAATCTCTTCGGCTGTCATGCCTAGGCCGCGGTCCGATACCGTGATTTTGCGCGCTTCTTTGTCAACGGTTACGCGCACCTTTAGCTCACCTAGCTCGCCCTTAAACTCGCCGAGTTGCCCCAAGCTTTTCAGCTTCTGCGTGGCATCTACGGCATTGCTGACCAATTCCCGCAGGAAGATTTCGTGGTCCGAGTAAAGAAACTTCTTGATGATGGGAAAAATATTCTCGGTATGAATCGAGATACTGCCTTTCTCTTGCATGGCACGTTGGCTGTAAGGGTTATACTATAGAATCCGGACGATATGCCAGCACCACCAGGGAACTGACTCGTTGGCCGCTCGTTTCAAAACCTATTCCACCCCGCTACAATTGCCAAAATGGCAGCGCTGTATACTTACCTCACCACCAACCACTATTCTGTATACAGCTCTTGCTCGTTTGCCACCGCATGCCCGTTACAGCTAGTATCTAGGACTAGTGGCCAGTAAGCCTAATAAATTACCTGCGACCCTGACTGGTCCCAGAACGCTTGTGCAGCATCCCATTCTAGCTCCATATCATGCATCAGCTTAGGAGAACCAGTTAGCCAGTCGAGAGCAGAAAGTGTATCGGAAAAGAACTGAATGTTGGCCTTTACATACCGTTGGCCATCACTAATAGCACTCTCGATTATCAGCTGATTATGGACATCACCAGGTAAAACCAGCGCAAGGTGACGCAAACCCAGATGTTCGGCGCACGGCAGCCACAAATCACTGAACCAGGCCTGCTCGTCGGGACCTATTGGGGGCAAACTTGCCGAATCAATCAACCAACGGTTAGCTCCTTGCTGCAAAGAGTAGATCATCAGCTCACCGAAAGCCAATTGAAATCTGGATAACGACATAGGACCATACCACGCCCAGCGTAACAGACGCAACTTAGGATAGAATTGGATACAAAGAGAATCGAGTATACGGATCATAAGCAGCTAGTAGCCGCTTATATAATTGCTACTAGTTGCTACGAAATTAATGTCACTACAGAGGTTAATATAACTTTTTCGGTGTTATTGAATTTTTCAACGACGAACAACACTTCTAAAGCGCTGAACATTTAAGCTGCATGCATACAGTCCGCGTCCTTCAAGCTAAACCGTAAAAGCAGGGCCCGATGATGGTTAATTTTAGTAGTAAGCTCAACAGCACATTCAGACTTGATAACCCGAAAGACAGTAGCCGGCTGCCGATAGCTGAAGCGCCCTGCCCTGTAAAAGAACGCTCCCTTAGTGGCCATTCCTTTCATACAAACAGCGTTTCGCTGTGACTTGTCGGACGCTTGGATGTTGGCCGTAAGGCAGAGGCAACGTGGCGAAGTAAACGAGCAGCAAAAGTTTTCATGGCAGAACAAGCAAGTGAAATTTTACTTCACAAAGGTCGACTGCACTTATTGCCAGCATGTTGCCAAGTAATTATGCTTTCATTACGCGGGTATCAGTTTTCTCAATTGTTTTTGATTGGCACTGAATCAAGTTTGAATTTACCGTGTACCTTTGCTTCTCTTCGACACATTGTTGCATATGCAAACTCCTCGATCTCGGCTGGCTTTGGTGCTGCTGCTCTGCTTTACGCGGGTGCTGTTGCCAGAGGCTTGGATTCTGAATTTGCACGCGCACCGGCACACCACCGAAGAGCCAACGCAGGCACCAGGTGACCTGAAAGGCAAGACGGTATTGAGTGCCAAGCACCAGCACTGCGACGTCGACCACTTTTACCACGTGCCTTTCCAGCCGGCTCCGCCGCTGGAATTGCCGCTGCTTTTTGCAGCGTACGCACCAACCATTTCCGAGTCTAGCACTTCGGTATGGTTATCCACTACACGGGCCACTGCCGACCTGCGCGGCCCCCCGTACCGGTGCTAAACCTTTAGAGCCCGCTTGTAACGCTTCTGTGCCTTTCCGTGAGAAGGCCAAGCCTGTATTCCCTATTTCGTATGGAATACCCCCTCTCATGCTCGTAACAGCTGGGAGGATACAGCGGCCGGTTTAGTATTCACCGGTACTCCTTCTTTTTTTATGTCTTTCCGATTTCCGGGCGCACCGGAGGTGGGACGGCGGGCTTTTTGGCTGCTCTTCTTATGGAGTGTAGCCCACCTAAGCCGTGCCCAAACGCCCACGGAGTGTGCCCTGTCGCTGAGCGGGCGCGTGGCCGATCATGAGTCGCGAGCGGACCTGCCGGGGGCTACTGTGGTGGTGCTCGAAACGCAGCAAGCCACGCAGACCGATGCGGCGGGCAACTTCCATTTTCATCTTTGCGCGGGGCTTTACCACGTGCAGGTTACGTTTCTGGGCTACCAAGCCGAGACGGCGGGGCTGCGCTTGGAGCGGGCCGTGGTACGCAACTTCCAATTGCACTCCAACGCCGTAGCGCTGCGTGGTGCTACTATACGCGGCGAGCGGGTCACCACGCCTACCCAGCCCACGGCCACGCTCAGCGGCCAGGCGCTGCAGCAAACTCGCGGGCAGGCTTTAGGCGAAGCTTTACAGAAGATTTCAGGGGTGACGGCCATTCAAACCGGGCCCAGCATCTTCAAGCCCATGATTCATGGCTTGCATTCCAACCGCGTGACCATTCTCAACAACGGGGTACGACAGGAAGGGCAGCAGTGGGGCCAAGAACACGGCCCGGAAATCGACCCGTTCATTGCTTCACGCCTGACAGTGGTCAAGGGCGCGGCCAGTGTGCGCTACGGCTCCGACGCTATTGGGGGCGTGGTCTTGGTCGAGCCCAAGCCCCTGCGCGATTCGGTGGGTGTAGGGGGTGAGCTGAACTTGGTAGGTATGAGCAACAACGGCTTGGGAGCGGCCTCGGGCACGGTGGAAGGCAATCTGCGCCAACTGCCAGCTTTGAGTTGGCGAGTACAAGGCACGGCCAAACGGGCCGGCACTATGCGCGCGCCGGGCTACTACCTCAAGAACTCGGGCTTTCAGGAATACGACTTTTTCGCGGCGACCTGTTGGCGCAAAGAAACCTACGGACTCGAAGCTTTTTACAGCCAGTACAACACCCAAATCGGCATTTTGCCGGCGGCACACGTCGGGAGCCCTACGGATTTGCAGTTGGCCATAGCTCGCAACCGGCCCCTGGAAACGTCTGGTTTCAGCTACGACATCAGCCGGGCCTATCAGCAGGTGCGGCACGATGTGGCCAAGCTCACGGGCTTCGTGCAAACCGGAGCCGCCGGCAGGTTGACGGCTACGGTGGCACAGCAAACCGATTTCCGGGACGAGTACGACAAGTATCGGCCGCGCAACAACAACTTGGCGGCGCTCAACAAGCCAGAGCTCAGCTACACCAACCGCACTAGCACCACCGAACTGCTCTGGGAGCATAGGCGCTGGCACAACCTAACGGGTAGCGTGGGGGTGGCGGGCACCTACCAGTTCAACCACTACGCCAACGGCAGTCGGCAGTTTATTCCGTTCTACACCAACACGGCCGTTGGGGCTTTCTGGATTGAAAAATGGCAGCGCAATAAGTGGCTGGTGGAAGCGGGTTTACGCCTTGACCGTCGCGACTTACGAGTGAAACGCGGCGACCGGGATACGACGGGGGCCTACTTCGTGGAACGCACCCGCTTCCAATTCACGACGCCCGCCGCCTCCTTAGGCGCTACCTTCGACCCGACGGCACATCTCACCCTGAACTTGGCTTCGGGCCTCACGCGCCGGGCCCCGGCCGCCAACGAGCGGTACAGCGACGGGGTGCACAACGCGCAGTATGAGTTAGGCTACGATCTGGTGCCGGGCAACGGGGCCTTGGTGCCGGAAATGGCCCTCAACGTCGGGCTGACGGCCACTTGGCACGACAACCCGCGTCTGAACGGCGAAATCACGGTGTATCAGACGAGCATAACCGACTTCATTTACCAAGTCCCAATTCTGCCGCCGGTTATTACCATCCGGGGCACGCTCATTAGTTGGGTGTATCAGCAAACCGATGCCACTTTCCGGGGCGTGGATGTGGCCGGCACGTATCAGTTAGCGCCACGCTGGCTGTTGGGGGCGAAAGGCTCCCTGGTACGGGCCCGTGATACGCGCCAGGATCAGTGGCAGATTTTTATGCCCGCCGACCGGGCCGAGACGTCGGTGCGCTACGATTTTGCCGACCGCCCGGCAGTTCGCCTCCGTCACAGCTATGTTCAGCTCGGAGGCTACGCTGTTGCGCGCCAGACCCGCGTGCCCGACAACTATGCCGAGCGAGACTACAAAACACCGCCAGCCGGCTATGCCCTGCTCGGGCTTGAAACTGGCACCACCGTGCAGTGGGGCCACATGCCCCTGGAAATAAGTATGGCGAGTTCCAACCTGCTCAACCAGCGCTACCGCGACTATCTCAACCGGTACCGCTACTTCACCGACGAAACGGGGCGCAACGTGACCCTGCGCCTCGGTCTCAAATTCTAGGCTTTCCTCTTCGACAAGCATCCTCATGAAATCTAAATTTCTCTACCCTTTCGTGGCCGTTCTGGCCGCTGGCATCCTCTCTTCCTGCGACAAAAACGACGAGCAGCCCGATGAACCGAAAGTGGAAAGCAGCTTTGCTAGGCTACTTATCACCGACAAAACCAGCAATGCTGTAACCCTGCTGAACCCGGCGAAAAAAGAGCAAACAACTTTCCAATCAACTCACGGTGGCAGCGCGGTGTATGCTACCCCGACGGGCCGTTGGGCGGCGGTAGTAAGCACGGCCAACAACATGGTCGAGTTCTTTGACACCGGCATTGAAGCCCACGACGACCATGTGCACGTGAAGGGTACTCCGAAGTGGGGCCTCACCAAATCGACGGCTCCAACGCCTAGCCACGTGTATGCCTCGCACAATAAGGTGAGCATTTTCAATGACGGCAACGCTTCCATCAGCTATGTAGAAGAAGGCCAATTGCACACCGCGCCGGCCCCGAGCACCATTGTGACGGGCGCGGCGCATCACGGCGCCATGATCTTGTTCGACAACGGCAGCTACGCCGTGACCCACAAAAACAACACCGTGGCTGGTTCGCTGCCCGAGCAAGTGAAGATTGTGAACACGCAAGGCGCCGTAGTGGCTGCACCGAGCGTGGCCACGCAAGGCATTCACGGCGACGCCGGCGACGGGCAGCAAGCTGTGTTTGGCTCATCGAGCGGCCTTTTGGTAGTGAAGCAAACCGGAGAGCAGCGTTTGATTCCGTACCCGGCCAACGCGGGTTCCAATTGGCTATCGACCATCTACTACGCTCCGAAAGCCCGCACTTTCTATGGCTCGCGCGCTGGCTACGGCGTTTTCCGCATCGACCTGACGGCTAATACCATTACGCAGGTGGGTACGGCCACCGATTTTGTGCGCGTGGCCCTCGACCAAGAAGGAGAAAACCTTTTGATACTCGATGGTACCGGTACGCTGACTGTGTATGACGCGGCAACAGGAGCCCGGAAAGCCAGCCGCTCGCTTAGCGGTCTGCTCGATACCAAAACAGCTACCCCCTACCTGGCTGCCAGCCGCCGCTACGTGTACGTGACCAACGCGCCGCAAGGCAAGGTGCACATGCTCGACAAAGGCACTCTAGCCGATCAAGAAACCTTCGCGGTACCCGGTGAACCACTGCGCTTAGTTTTTGTGGGCGCCGATGCCAGTTCCGAAGACGGCGACTAAAGGCCGATACACCACAGCCAGCATCTACTCCAATCCTTGAAGACAACCATCCAAACCATTTTTCATTTCATTTTCCAACGTATGCACACTCCTTTCACAAACTCGTTGTTCCGCGCTACGCTCCTGGCTTTTGTAGCAGCAGCCCCCCTATTCAGCGCTTGCAACGACGATAACGACGACCCAACCCCTGACGATGACAACGAGCAAATCACGACGGTAACATACAAGCTGACGCCCACCAATGGCGGTGCGCCCGTTTCGGTAACCTATAAGGACGCCGATGGCGACGGGGGCACGGCCCCCGTGATTGGCTCCCTGACCTTGGCCGCCAACACCACATATACCGGCGAGCTCACCTTGCTGGATGAAACCAAAAACCCCGCGGTGAACACCTCGGCCGAGATTCTGGAGGAAGCCGATAAGCACCTTTTTGTCTTCGAGCCTGCTCCCGCCAACTTAATGACGGTGACGCGCACCGACAAAGACAAAAACAACCTGGAAATAGGCCTGCAAACTCGCCTAGTGACGACCACAGCCGCTACAGGCACGCTTAAAATCACGCTGCGTCACCAGCCCGGCACCAAAAACGGCACCTCCGCCCCCGGCGACACGGACGTGGAAGTGACTTTCCCGACTACGGTTCGATAAGCTTAGTTACTAAGCAAAATATAGCGGGGCTGGCTGCAAACGGCTCCGCGCCATCTTCTCCTGGTTTGGTTTTGGAGAAACGAAGGGAAAGCTCCGGCCGTTGGTTGGAGCCTTCCTTATTTTAACGAGTGCATCCTATTGCCTCATTTCCCGTTCATTTCAGCTCCTTACCTTGCTGTATGTTTCGTTATTCTTTGCTTTCTGCCGGTCTGCTACTAGGGACCGGGAGTGCTATAGCCCAAACAGCCACTCCCACCCGACCGGCCCGAATAGCCCCAGCAGCTATTCCGCCCACCACGGGCCGCGTAACTGATGCCTCTTCTGGGGAAGCCCTACCGGGTGCTACCATCTATTTTCCTGACCTCAAGCGTGCCACTGCTACCACCGCCGATGGCAGCTTTCAATTGGCTGCGCTGCCCAAAGGCCGGTTCCTGATGCAGGTACGCTTTGTGGGGTACACCACCGTGGTACGCACCGTGGATACGGGTACTGGCCAGCCGCTCAGCATAGCGCTGGCTCCCGCTGCCACCGAAATTGGGCAGGTGGTCGTAACCGGTGTATCGGCCAGCACGGAATTGCGCCGCTCGCCGGTACCGACAAGCGTGGTGGACCAGACACGGCTGCGCCAAACCGCTGCTACGAATGCCGTGGATGCCATTGCGCACACGCCGGGCCTAAGCCAGATTACCACTGGTGCGGCCATCAGCAAGCCGGTTATCCGGGGGCTAGGCTCTAACCGGCTGGTAACGCTCAACAACGGCGCCAAGCAAGAAGGTCAGCAGTGGGGCGACGAGCACGGCATCGAAATCGACGAGTACAGCGTTGATAGGGTGGAAATTATCAAGGGGCCAGGCAGTTTGCTGTACGGCTCCGATGCGTTGGCCGGGGTTATCAACTTTCTCCCGCCCGAACCGGTAGATGAAGGGCGCATCTTGGGCTCGGTGGCTGCTAACTACCAAACCAATAACTACCTGCAAGGCTACTCGCTGATGAATGCCGGCAACTTGCACGGGCTCAACTGGATGGTTCGGGGCACGGGTAAGCTAGCCGGTAACTACCGCAACCGCTACGACGGGCGCGTGTACAACTCCGGGTTTCGGGAGTTGGACGGCAGCGGCTACGTGGGCGTCAACAAAAGCTGGGGGTATTCGCACCTCACCTTCAATTCCTTTAACCAGCAGCTTGGCTTGGTGGAAGGTGACCGGGACTCGGTATCGGGGCGGTTTCTGAAGCAGGTGGCTATCGGCGGCGACCCCGACAACATTGTGGGCGTACCCGTAACAGACGCGGACCTAAAAGGCTATGGCCTTGATGTGCCGCGCCAGCGTATCAACCACCTGCGTATCGGTACCGACAACAGCTTTATTCTGGGGCAAAGCCGCCTGACGCTAAACGTGGGCTGGCAGCAGAACCTGCGACGGGAATTCGGTAATCCGGCCGACGGAGAAGAGAACTCGCTGTTCTTCCAGCTGCATACCATCGACTACGCTGTGCGCTACTTCCTACCCGAAAAGAACGGCTGGCAAACAACAGTAGGCGTGAGCGGGATGCGGCAGGAAAACCAGAACAAGGGAATAGAGTTCCTGATTCCGGCTTACCAACTGACGGATGGCGGCGTGTTTGGCCTCACCAAAAAAACCTTCGGTAAGCTGGATGTGAGTGGTGGCCTGCGCTACGACCTGCGCCGCATCACGGCTGACCGGCTGCTACTCGATGAAGACGAGCGGCCTGCTACCAGCGGCGAAGAAAAGTTTCCAGGCTTCCAGACCACCTTCCGCAACGTGAGCGGTAGTGTGGGCGGGGCGTTCAGCGCCACCGATAAGCTGGTGGTGAAAGCGAATATGGCGCGGGGTTTCCGGGCACCGAACATTGCCGAGCTTGGCTCGAACGGCCAGCACGAGGGCACCATTCGCTACGAGATTGGCGAGCCTGGCCTCAAAGCCGAAACCAGCTTTCAGGTGGACGGCGGCATCAGTTACACCTCCGACCACGTAGGTCTTTCTATTGACGCTTTCCGCAACGGCATCAGCAACTACATCTTTCCCGCGAAGCTGCTTAATGCCAGCGGCAGCACCGACTCCGTAGCCACCACCGGCGACCCAGTATTTCGTTATGGGCAAGGCAACGCTCGCCTCGCCGGCGGCGAAGTAACCCTCGACCTTCACCCCCACCCCTCGATTGGCTGCACTTCGAAAACTCGTTTTCCATGGTGCGCGCTATTCAGTTCGATCAGCCAGCGGGGCAAAAGTATCTGCCCTTTATTCCGGCCGACCGGCTGCAGTCGGAATTGCGGGTGAACTTCCGCAAGGTGGGTACTACGCGGCTGCACAACTTGTATGCCCGCGGGGGTGTGGAGCACACCTTCGCGCAAAACCGGGTTTTCTCGGCTTTCGAGACCGAAACGTCTACGCCAGGCTACACGCTCGTGAATGTCGGCCTGGGGTCTGACGTGACAGACGGCAAAGACAAAACGTTGTTCTCGGTGTATCTGACGGCTAACAACTTGTTTGATGTGGGCTATCAGAGCCACCTAAGCCGGCTGAAGTATGCGGCCTACAACCCAAGCAACGGCCGCACGGGCGTCTACAACCAAGGTCGCAACGTGAGTGTACGGGTGGTAGTACCTTTGGCCTTTAAGTAATATTTAACTATTTGATAAGGATTTTCGCAATGCCTACTAGTCGAGCTAGTAGGCATTTGCTTTTATATTTAGCGCTTACTCGCTCCGATACTCTACCACACTTTTCTATGTCTCGAACTTTACTCACGCTGAGCGTATGGCTCGGCGCGGCTGGTGCTTTTGCGCAAACTGGTCCCACGCTTACTGGCCGCATACTCGACCAAAGCACGCAACAACCTATTCCGGGCGCTACCGTGTTGCTGCCCGACTTGCAACAGGCCGCCGTCACGGCGCCGGATGGCACTTTCCAGCTAACCAACTTGCCGCCGAAAGGCCGTTTTCTACTAGAAATTCGCAGCCTCGGATATCGGACTACCACCCGCTCGGTTGATACGGAAGCGAATGCCCCCGTGGAAGTTTCGTTGGGCACTGCCGCCACCGAACTAGGCCAAGTGGTGGTTACGGGAGTGTCTGGCTCCACGGAAGCGCGCCGGTCGCCGCTGCCAACAGCCGTGGTAGAACGCCGCTACCTGAATACCCAAGCGGCCACTAACGCCGTGGACGCGCTGGCTCGTATACCGGGCGTAACGCAGCTCACAGCGGGTCCGGCTATCAGCAAAGCAGTTATCCGGGGGCTGACGGGTAGCCGCGTGATTCAGCTCAACAATGGGGCCCGGCAAGAAGGCCAAAAGTGGGACGACCTACAAGGTGTGGAAACCGACGAGTACTCGGTGGGCCGGGCTGAGATTGTGAAGGGCCCGAGCAGTTTGCTTTACGGCTCCGACGGCCTAGGCGGCGTAGTGAACTTCCTGACGCCACCACCAGTAGCTGTTGGCCGCACGGTAGGGTCAGTAACAACGAATTATCAATCCAACAATCACTTAATCGGGACTTCGCTCACGTACGGCGGCAACCGGGCCAGCGGCTTCAACTGGATGTCGCGCCTCTCAGGCAAAGTAGCGGGCAATTATGATAACCGCTACGATGGCAAGGTGCTCAATTCTGGCTACCGCGAGGTAAACGTGAATGGCTACGTGGGCGTCAATAAAAGCTGGGGCTATTCGCACCTCACCGTCACTACTTTCAATCAGCAGCTTGGCATAATAGAAGGCGTGCGCGACCAGCGTACGGGGCAATTCTTGACCCGGTTATCCGGCGAAGGTGCGTCGCTGGTACGGGGCGTAGCTACCGACGCCGATTTGCGCGGCTACGACAACATTGCGGCTCCTAGCCAACTGGTTGAGCACCACCGCATCGGACTCGACAACAGCTTTGTACTTGGCAATGGGGGCCGGTTGGCCGTGAATGTAGGCTGGCAGCTAAACCAGCGTCGCGAGTTCGAGGAAAGCGAAGAAGGCAAACCCGGCGAGTTTGAATTGGAGGAATCAGCCTTGTATTTCCACCTGCGCACTCTCGACTATACTGTCCGCTACTACTTACCCGAAAAAAATGGCTGGAACACCACCTTGGGAATCAGTGGTATGCAGCAGCACAACACCAACTTAGGTGAGGAATTTTTGATTCCGGAGTACAGCTTGCTCGACGGAGGCCTCTACGCCGTTACGCGCAAAACCATCGGCAAGCTCGACGTCAGCGGTGGCTTGCGCCTCGACAGCCGCCACATCAACGGCGACGCGCTGTACCTCGACCGACAGCCTAAGCCCCGGCCAGCCGCCGCTGGTGCCAACACCGACCAAAAATTTGCTGGCTTCAGCAGTTCCTACGGCAACCTAGCCGGAAGTCTGGGAGCCGCCTTCAATCTGACAGAGCAATTGGTATTCAAAGCCAATATTGCCCGCGGCTTCCGGTCGCCGAACATTGCCGAGCTAGCCTCGAACGGTCGCCACGAAGGCACCACCCGCTACGAGCTAGGCGACAACACCTTAAAGGCGGAAACCAATTTGCAACTCGATGCGGGCGTGAGCTACGCTGGTTCGGTGGTGAGTGTTGGGCTTGATGCATTCCTGAACAATATCAACCACTACATTTTCGCCCGCCGCTTATCAAATCGGGCTGGCACTGCCGACTCCACCAACGCGGCGCAAGACCAGATTTTCAAGTACGTACAAACGGATGCGCGCCTCTACGGGGGCGAAGCCACCTTGGACGTACATCCGCTCAGCTGGCTGCACCTCGAAAACTCGTTTTCGTTGGTGCGCG
The DNA here is from genome assembly GCF_022921055.1 of Hymenobacter volaticus. Taxonomy (GTDB): domain Bacteria; phylum Bacteroidota; class Bacteroidia; order Cytophagales; family Hymenobacteraceae; genus Hymenobacter; species Hymenobacter volaticus. The sequence goes on along the minus strand of NZ_CP095061.1, from coordinate 356,297 downwards.
CCGAGCAGCAAAACGCCCCGGCCGCCAACCAGCAGTATTTACCGTTCATTCCCGCCGACCGGTTACAATCGGTCCTCGTAGTCAATCTGCCGAAAGTGGGCGCGCGGCTAGGCACTTTCTATGCTCGGGCTGGGATAGAACACACCTTCAAGCAGAACCGGATTTTTTCAGCTTTCGACACCGAAACAGCAACGCCAAGCTACACACTAGTAAATGCTGGCCTCGGAGCTGATATACTAAGCCCCACGGGCGTAGCGCTGTTTTCGCTGTACCTCGCTGGAAATAACCTCTTTGACGTGGGATATCAGAGCCACTTGAGTCGCCTTAAATACACCGACTATAATGTGGCAAACGGGCGGCGCGGCGTGTTCAACCAAGGGCGTAATGTAAGTGTGCGGCTAGTAGTGCCGTTGAGTTTTAAATAGAATTGGCTGTCCAAAGAAGGTTGATGGATGAATACCGGATAGTATCTATCTTCGGTTTTCACCCATCAGCTTATATGTATTTTATATCATTATTCCATTGCAGAGCTTGTCGTATAGCTTGTTATGCACTATTGCTTTTAAATTTAATAACACCTACGCCTGGGCGTGCCCAACTACCTGATCCAGCTTTTCGCCCGAGCGAAATCTATCGGACGGGACAAGTGAAATCGTTAGCAGCCGATATGGCCAGCGGCGCCTGGGTACTAGGCTCATTTGAAACTGCCAATGGCTATGGCCTTACCGACCTTGTACATTATGCGGCCAATGGCCTACCAGACCCCTCATTTCAGTTACCCACACTCACTGCCGCAACCCGCACACGACTGCGTGGCATCAAGGCCTTGCCAGGTGGGCGCCTGCTGCTTCTCGGCGACGGTGATTTGGTGGTAGGCAACCGCACGGCGTTCAATATGCTGGTGCTACGGCCCAACGGCCGGCCTGATTCAACTTTCAACGTGCTAGCCTATTTTAGCGGAGGTCCTAATGAACAATTGCGCGTAGCTGTGGCTGCCCAACCTGATGGCAAGCTATTAGTGGGTGGAGCATTCAGCAATTTTGGGGGCAGCAACGTGGGCGGGCTAATTCGGCTACTGCCAAACGGTCAAATGGACCCTTCTTTCGTGCCACCGGGCAACCAACTTAACAGGGTACGTGCTATTGCTGTGCAACCCGATGGGCGAATTCTGGTGGGCGGCGACGGCTTATATATTAATGGGATAGCTACGCCCAGCGGCATCATTCGGCTACAAGCTAACGGCAACTTAGATGCCTCCTTTACTCCGCCCCCTAATCTAGAAGTGTGGGAGTTGGCATTACAGCCTGATGGACGAATATTAGTAGGTGGCGACGCCACTAACCAAGCAGCAATTGGCAACAGAGGCAGCATTGTGCGTCTGCTGGCTTCTGGCCTACCCGATTTGTCTTTCACTGCTATCAGCAGTCCGGGACGCGAATTGGTACCCTATCCCACTCAGTTTCCCGACCGGCTCAACAATCATTTCGCTCTGCAAGCCGATGGTAGCCTAGTGGTAGCTTTTCCGCCACCAGATGATGATCGTACCCAACCTTCTCTTGTAAGACGCTATTTGCCAACTGGCCAACCCAACGCGAGTTGGAGCCCCGGTCCGGGTCCCGATGGTGAAGTAAAGGCCCTGGTTTCCTTAGCCAGTGGAAACATTCTGCTAGGTGGGACTTTTGGGATGTACGCCAATCTGCCAGGCTGCTTAGCGGCAGTGCAAGGCTCAACCGGGCAATTGGTTGCTAGCTGGCGTCCTCGCCTCGGGTTACCCGGATCTGTAACGGCTCTGGCCCGACAACCCAATGGAAAGTTATTGATAGGCGGTAATTTTTCCACTGTCAACGATTGGGCAACGGCCAACGTGGCTCGGCTTTGGCCCAACGGCGACGTAGATACTACCTTCCGGGCACCAATAGGTGGCATAACTGGCGCAGGCACTGTTCAGCTACACACGTTAACTCTTAATGCTACCGGCCAAGTACTATTAGGCGGCGAATTCGCAACGATAGGTGGCCAGCCTCGCGCAGGTGTAGCCCGGCTACTCACTAACGGTGACTTAGACCCAACTTTTCAAGCCCCATTGCAAAATGCATCGGCTCGGTTGCCTAGTGTCCGAGCTATAGCCGTGCAACCCGACGGCAAAATGGTGCTAGGTGGTTCTTTTACTGCCACTATTGCTGGCTCTAGCTTACCGGCTCCTAGTGTGGTACGGGTGCTTTCTACGGGCGCCATAGATGCCGACTTTCTACCTGCTGTACCCTTCTCTGCTAATATTGGAAACTTACTGTTGCGGCCGGGTGGTGAGGTACTGGTATCTGGCAATATCTACTCCAGCCAATTAGAGCTAATGCGGCAGTTGCGTTCCGACGGTACACTTGATCCTGCCTTTCAAATTGTAATGGCCGATCCAGTATTGGCTGGCGCCGGGCTTTGCATAGTGCCGGAGGCGGGGGTGGGCTTTTATTGGGGGGCTCCTTCATTCGCTCTAACAATCAATTTGCGGCGAACGTAACGCGTTTATTCTCCAACGGCACTACTAACCCTAGCTTTGTTTCAGCCTTACCCAACCTAGTGAATACAGACCGAGGGCAGGTTAATGCAATAGTTCAGGAAGCAAGCGGACATGTGGTGGTAGGCGGACAGCTAGGCGGTGCTCGCACGCCTCCGTACATGCAACGGCTATTACCAAGCGGCCAAATAGATGCTTCTTACTTCAACGCTGCCATGCCAGGACCCGATAATGAAGTGTACGCCCTGCTTGGCTTACCCGATGGCCGAATACTAGCCGGCGGCAGCTTCCGAAACGTGGCTGGACAACAACTGATGGGGCTCGCTTGCCTGCTACCAAACACACCATTAGCCATAAAAACCGGAGTAACAGTTCCTTTTGAAATGTGGCCTAACCCGGTGCGGGGCGAAGCCCTACATCTGCGTTTTCCTGCCATTCAAGGTGCAGTTTCGGTGCAATTGCTGGATGCCTTAGGCCGGTCCGTGTTCGTTTTTCCGGTCGTGCAGTCTACAATAGCGTTGCCTACCACTACCCTACCTGCCGGATTATATATAGTACAGGTCAGCACAGCAACCGGAACTGCTACACGCCGCGTGGTAGTATACTAATCAACTAGGCCTGCTATTCTCAACTAGTTGTTGTTAGTTTAATTCAAACGCGTGAACAGAACCTGTTCTGCAAACGCATCGTTTCTTCGCATATGGCCCACGACCACCACGGACACGACCATCACTATCATCATGCGCCACCGGCTGAGTTTAGTCGGGCGTTTGGCTGGGGAATAACACTGAATCTGCTGTTTGTGGCGAGCGAAACGGCAGGGGGCCTATGGGCAAATTCATCGGCATTGCTGTCTGATGCGGGCCACAACCTGAGCGACGTACTGAGTCTGGCGTTGGCCTGGGGTGCTACGTGGCTAGCCAAGCGCCAGGCCACGGAGCGGTATACCTACGGCTACAAAGGCGCCACCATTCAAGCAGCCCTGCTCAATGCGGCCTTGCTGTATCTGGCCCTTGGCTTTATTCTTTGGGATACGCTGGACCACCTGCGTCATCCTACGCCCGTCAACGGCACTGTAGTAATGGCGCTGGCGGGCTTGGGCATCCTTGTCAACGGCTTTACGGCTTGGCTGTTCAGCAGTGGGCAGAAAGGCGACGTAAACGTGCGCGGCGCGTATCTGCACATGCTGACCGACATGCTGGTGTCGGTGGGGGTAGTGGTAGGTGGGGCACTGGTGTACTTCACCGGCTGGCAGTGGCTCGACCCGGCTATTAGCTTCGTGATTCTTGGTATAGTAGGGTATAGCTCCTGGGGCTTGCTGCGCGAAACTGTGCAGATGGCCCTGCAAGCCGCTCCCGAAAGTATTGATATAGCCGCAGTACGGCAGTTTCTGCTAACCCGCCCCGGCGTAGTAAGCGTCCACGATTTGCACGTTTGGCCACTCAGCACCCAGGACACGGCCCTAACAGCACACTTGGTTCGTCCGAATGGCGGCAACAGCAACCAGTTTCTGGGCGAGCTTCAGCACGACTTAATACACGAGTTCAACATCAGCCACTGCACTGTGCAGCTAGAAGACGTAGCACCGGCTATGGGTGCCCACGGCTGCTGCGACGAGCCCCAACTTCAGAAATCTAAACAGCGTGTTTAGCAGCAACTGGTAGCCCCTCGACTACTCACTGGCTGTAAAGCATTAGCTATTGAGCAATAAGCCCTTAATAGATATTTACAGAAAAGCACTGCGTCAATTGCATATCTAACTCTGGCTGTAATTCTGCGAAGTTTAGTTAGAGCTTCGCAAGCATGCTGATTTTGTTTATTCTACTACTCTGCTTGTTTGGTAGCTGGCGGCAGTTAACCGCCAGCTGCTACTGTATTACGTCCGTTGTGGCAGGGCAAGGCTCATGGCCGTGAATAGCTGTAATCTGGAGTCCTAGTAGATAGGGGCTACGAAATTGCTCGTAAAGGTCTGCGAATAGCTCGTTTAGCTCGGTGGTCTCCGTTGATAAGTGGTGGTTCACTTGTCGGGTTTCAATGATGCGCCCAAGCTCAACTTCTGCAATAGTAAGTTGGCAGCAGACCGTATACTGTGGCTCCTTTTTCATAGCGGTAGAAGGAAGGATGATGACGGTAACAGAATCACAAAACTAATATTATTGGCACTATATCCAAGCTCATTAGTATATATTATTGCTAATAAATCATGGTGAAGTGCTTTCTATCCCTATCCAGCTTTAAAGGCCGAACTATGGCCGAAGGTACATGGCCGAGTAGCCACCCAGTTAGGTGGATGACCTTGTTAACGGTGCCCTCATTTCCTTATGAGTAGGCTTTGTGTTTGTCGCTTTTCCATATTATGCGTAAAGTGCTGCTGACAAACCTATACTGTTTCACCCTTTTACCCTCGCCCCATGTCCGTCGCTAAGTCCCCTTCGTCTGCGCCTAAAACTGCTGCCTTGCTTAGCGCAGTCGTTATTGTGGCTTCATTGGGTTACTTCGTTGACATTTACGACCTGGTGCTGTTCAGCATCGTGCGGGTAGAAAGCCTCAAGGGCATCGGCATCACAGCGCCGGCAGACATCACCGAGCAGGGGCAATATTTGCTCAGTATGCAAATGGGCGGTATGCTGCTCGGCGGTATCCTATGGGGGATTTTGGGCGACAAACGAGGCCGATTGTCGGTGTTGTTTGGCTCTATTCTGATGTATTCGTTGGCCAACATTGCCAATGGCTTTGTGCAAACCATCGACCAATATGCTTGGCTGCGGCTCATTGCCGGCGTGGGCCTGGCCGGCGAATTAGGTGCTGGTATCACGCTGGTAGCGGAAAGCCTACCGAAAGAAAAGCGCGGCTACGGTACCATGATAGTAGCATCGGTGGGCGTATCAGGAGCGATGGTAGCCTACGGAGTGGGACAGTATTTCGGCTGGCGCAACGCCTATTTTATAGGGGGCGGCCTCGGCTTGGCGTTGCTAGCGTTGCGGGCGGGCGTGTTTGAGTCGGGGATGTTCGAGCAGGCAAAGCGTGAGGGAGTCGAGCGGGGTAACTTTGCCAGTCTTTTTACTAATGGACCACGACTAGCCAAGTACATCCGCTGCTTGTTCTTGGGTGTGCCGTTCTGGTTTCTGGTTGGGATTCTGATAACCATGGCTCCAGAGTTCGGGCAGGAGTTTGGTGTGCAAGGTGCCGTAACAGGTGGCCTGAGCATCTTCTGGTGCTACTTCGGCCTTACCCTCGGCGACTTTACCAGCGGTGCCCTCAGCCAGCTGTTCAAGAGCCGGAACCGCACCTTGCAGTTGTTTATTGTGGCGTGCGCCACAATGGTGGGCGTATATCTGTATGGGCTGCACGGCGCTAGCACCACCATGTTCTACTTGGTTTGTTTCCTGATTGGCTACGCTGGTGGCTTCTGGGCGTTATTCGTGACGGTTTCGGCCGAGCAATTTGGCACCAACTTGCGTTCTACTGTGGCTACTACAGCCCCCAATTTCGCGCGGGGCGCTATTGTGCTTATCAACCCGGCTTTCTCAGCCCTCAAACCCTCGTTGGGCATCACGGGAGCGGCTACCGTTATTGGCGCCGTAACGCTGCTACTGGCTTTCTTTAGTGCTAGCACCCTACCCGAGAGCTATGGCAAGGACTTGGATTATGTAGAGGAATAAGGCGATATTTCTAACTTTGACAGCGGCGAGCCGTATCAACGAACTTAACCGTAAGTCGTCATGAAAAAGATCCTCGCCATTTTCGCCTTTGCAGTTGGTATTGTGAGCAGTCATAGTGGCCTGGCTCAAACCACAACAACCGCAGCAGATTCCGCTCAAATACGTCTGGAACAACAAAAGCAGCGCGCTGCCGATGCCAAATCCACTCTGGACGCTCAGAAACAGCAAACGGCTTCATCACGCAAAAGCGTAGATGCTTCCCAAGACCAGCTCAAGGACCAGAAGAACGCTATGCGCGAGCAGAAGCGGCAGATGAAAGAGCAGAAACTGGAGCTAAACCGCCAGAAGGATGCCGCTAAAGAAGCCAAGCGCCAAGAGAAACTAGCTAAACAAACGGCTAGTGAAGAAAAGCGCCGGGCCCGCGAAGCCAAGAAAGCAGCCAAAGCGCTTAAATCGTAAATACAGCCTGCTTGTCTTTGCCCTACTATCAAAAACTCCGGCTTAATGCCGGAGTTTTTTGTGTCTGCACTTTCTTCAAATCACATCCTTTATGGCTACCCAACCAACCAAAAATAAACCCATGTACTACGTGTGGCACCACTTTGTGCTGCTGCCCGCTTTGTTTATTGTGGCGCTTTACAGCATTCGCCGCTATAGCACCGTAGCCGGCGAGGACACTGAAATTTCGCGGTTGTGGTTTACGCTGATGGCTTTGGCTGTGGTCAGCCTAGGCGTGCTTGTTATGCTGCGCCAACACTATGCCCTGACGCTGCAAGACCGGATCATCCGGCTGGAGGTGCGGCAGCAGTATTTTGAGGCTACTGGCCAAAGCTTGCGGCCTCTGGAAAGCCAGCTGCAGCTTAGCCAGATTCTCGCTTTACGCTTCGCTGGCAACGCCGAGCTGCCCGGCCTAGTACAAGCCGCTATCAACGAAAAGCTTTCTTCGAAAGACATTCAGGCCCGCATTCAAGAGTTCCACTTCGACCCGATGCGAGTCTGATTTGCCGGCTTGGAACCAGAGAGACCGAAGACTAGCATTTTTTGGCCGACTTTTGCGTTATGTTGGTTTGTGGATTTCGCAAGAGCCCTTTGCTCCGTCTTCTTGCTTCATTGTCCTCAGACTGCTCATCAACCAAGAACCTAACATCTTATGATACTTTACAACGTCACGACCAGCCTCGACCCGGAAATAGCCGAGCAGTGGGTAACCTATATGCGCGACACCCATATGCCCGAGGTAATGGCTACTGGTTTCTTTGTCAGAAGCCAGCTTTGCCGCTTGCTCAACGAGGAAGATGACGGCATTACCTACGCCGCACAATACTATTGTGTGAGCTTGGAGCAGTTGGAAGAATACCAGAACGTGGCGGCCCCAGCCCTGCGCAAAGACATCGAGCGGCAATTCGGTGGGCGCTACGCTTCATTCCGCACTATGCTGGAAGTGGTAAGCTAGAACCATCAACGCATTACACTAAGCCCTTTCTTACTTTAAATAAAAAGCCGCTTCAACTGAGCGGCTTTTTTTGTGCTACACAAGCTAGTGGCTAGCTGGAAGCTACAACGGCTTCCACGCCGGGTGCGCAGGTATAAGCTTGCAGTTGTTCGGCGTTCAGGTTGCCATTCAGCCATTCGGGGTCGAGGTTGGCGCCGATGCGCTTGTAGAACCCAATAGCGGGCTCGTTCCATTCCAGCACTTGCCATTTCATGCGGTTGGCCCCCGTGTGACGCGCTTCCGCCACTACGGCATCGAAGAGTTGCTTGCCGATGCCCGTACCACGTGCTTCTTCGGTTACGACCAAGTCTTCCAAAAACAGCATTCGGCCTTTCCAGGTGGAGTACGCCGTGTAGTAAAGCGAGATTCCGATGATTTTGCCATCTGGCTGTTCGGCCACGAAAAACTTGAAAATAGCCTCCGGTCCGAATCCGTCGCGTTGCATGTCGGCCAGCGTGTTCGTGACTTCGTGCGGCGCTCGCTCATACACCGCTAATTCCTGAATCAGACCCAATACCTGAGGCAAATCGGCCTCGCGGCCACGACGAATGTTCATAAGTGAAATGAATTAGAGGCCTAGAAACTCACTGAAAAGAAGAATGAGCAACGGTCCGGTACAGACCATTGCTCATTCTTCTTTGCTGAATATTAGCTATTTACATCACCGGCTGCATCTTCTTGATGTCTTCGGTAGCATTAGGCGCGGTAAGCTCGCGGGTAGCCGGGTTTTGAGCGGTTTGACCGCCTGTGGTGTCGGGAGCAGCCGGGATGGGGGTAGCGGCTTGGTAGCCATTTCCTCACCTCTGGTGAAATCGGGGTTGCTGCACGACGTAGCGGACAGCATCAGCGAAGCGGCCAACAGACCGAACAGAAACGTTTTTTTCATGTGAAAACCTAAAGGTAGAGCTAGTAACGCGCGATGTGGCCGCGAAGATACGAACCAAGCCGCGAATGCCTTCTACGAGTTTTACACTCTTCAGGTCATTGCCTGGCGCTCTACGGTAGAGACAGACGATTTGCTTGGGCGAGCTTGCAACTACTTTTTGTACGGGGTGACGCCCATGTTGAAGTACGCAAACGACCATATATCGGCCCACTCCTCGATCTGGAGCTTGGTGCTTTTGCCCGCCCCGTGGCCCGCATTCACGTCCACCCGAATGAGCTGGGGCCGCGGGCCAGTGTTGGCAACTTGCAGAGCAGCAGCATACTTAAAGGAGTGCGCGGGCACCACCCGGTCGTCGTGATCGGCGGTGGTTATCATGGTGGCAGGATAAGCAGCCCGCTTCAGATTATGCAGCGGCGAGAACTTATACAGGTTCTGAAACTGCGCATACGTGTCGGAGGTACCGTACTCGGGAGCCCAGTTCCAGCCGATGGTAAACTTCTGGTAGCGCAGCATATCCATCACGCCTACCGCCGGGAAGGCCACGCCGCACAAGTCAGGGCGTTGCGTCATAGTAGCTCCCACGAGCAAGCCGCCGTTCGAGCCGCCGGCAATTGCAAGTCGGTTGGTATTGGTGTAGCCTTGCACCTTTAGGTATTCGGCGGCGGCTATGAAATCGTCGAACACGTTTTGCTTGTTGGGCGTCATGCCGGCCTTGTGCCAGTCTTCGCCGTACTCGCCGCCGCCCCGTAAGTTGGGAATAGCCAGAACCCCGCCGTTTTCCAGCCACAGCATGCGGGCCACCGAAAACGAGGGCGTGAGCGACACGTTGAATCCACCGTAGGCATACAAATAGGTTGGGTTCTGCCCGTTCAGCTTCACGCCCTTTTTGTGCGTGATAAACATCGGAATCTTGGTGCCGTCCTTGCTGGCGTAGAACACCTGCGAGGTCACGTAGTCCTGAGGTTTCACATCAACTTTGGGCGCTTGAAACACCGTGCTGGTGTTGCTGGCCAAGTCGTACTTGTAGATAGTAGTTGGGTACGTAAACGACGTGAAGGCGTAATACACCGACTTCGAACCGCGCTTGCCCCCAAACCCGGCGGCCGTACCGATGGCGGGCAGTGCCACATCGTGCTTGAATTCGCCGGTTTCGGTGTAGACCTTGATGTTGCTGCTGGCATCTTTCAAGTAAGATGCCACCAAGTAACCACCCAACTGATCAACGCCTTCCAGCTTCTGCTCGGTTTGGGGTAGCACCTCTTTCCAGTTGGCTTCCTGCGGCTTTTGAGGGTCGATAAGCACCACTCGGAACCGCGGCGCTTTATAGTCGGTAAGCACTAGTAGCTGGCCGCCGATATTGCCAATTACCGAGTTGTTGTGCTCGTAGCTGGTGATGAGCGGCGTGAACGTATCGGCCTGCTTGGGGTCGGTCAGGTCGCGGACGGAGAGGCGGTTGCCATCGGCTTTGCCGTCGGTGAGGTAGAGCACCAAGAACCGTTCGTCTTCGGTGGTACCCACCATGCGGAAGCCGAGCGGCATTTTCGGGTCCTCGTACACAAGTTGGTCTTTGCTCTGGGGCGTACCAAGCTTGTGGTAGTACACCTTATGAAACTCGTTTTTGCCAGCCAGCTTATTTTCTCCTGACTTTGGCGCGTCGTAGCGGCTGTAGAAAAAGCCGTCTTTGTACCACGCCGCCCCCGATACTTTCACCCAGTTCAGCTCATCGGACAGCGGCTGGCGGCTTTTCAGGTCCATCACCTTGTATTGCTGCCAATCGGAGCCGCCCCCGCTTGTGGCGTAGGCCATGTAGCGGTGGTCGTTGGAAAAGTACGTCCCGGCCAGGGCTGTGGTGCCGTCCGTGGAGAACTTGTTGGGGTCGAGCAATACTTCGGGCTGACCTTGCTGCGCTTCTTGTTGGGTGTAAAGCACCGCTTGGTTTTGCAGACCGTCGTTTTTCGAATAGTAAAGCTGCCCACCTTCTTCTTGCGGCACGCCAAACCGCTCGTAGTTCCAGATGGTAGTAAGCCGCTCCCGGATTTTAGCGCGGAACGGAATCTGTTCTAAGTAACCAAACGACACCTTGTTTTGAGCCGTTACCCACGCCTTGGTTTCCGGCGAGTCAGGGTCTTCTAGCCAGCGGTACGGGTCGGGTACGGGCGTACCAAAATAGTCGTCAACTTGGTCGGATTTGCGAGTTTCGGGGTATAACACAGGAACGCGGGAAGAAGCAGGAATGGAGGAAGTTTCAGCGCCCGGCGAATAAGTTTGCGACGAGCGGCAACCTGCCAGCGCTAAGAGAGCCAGCGCCGGGAATAACCGTATTTGCATGGAAGGAATAACAAGAAAGGGCCCGAAGATAAATCACAGATTCTTCTGTATCTGCAATAGAATAATGGGCTAGTATACCACTAGAAACTAGTACTAGTGGCGTTTATAAGAACTCTTAACCGTACGTACGCTTCTCTTGTTGCGCTATGTGCAAAGGCTGTATACTTCGTTAACTATTACTAGATCAGGCAAGTAAACAGCTACCCTTCAAACTGCACCACAGCCTTCTGTTCGACTTGCCAAACGCCTTCTACCTTACGCAGAATGCCTTCCTCCACCGTTAGTATCTGCGAAACGGGGCCTGTTGGCTGCTCGTATTCACAGGCGGCAGCCAACAAATCGGGCGGGGCGCTTTGCAACAGGTACGTCTGGACAACTGGCTCGGGGCTAACCTGGAACGACGCCAATTCGGGCCACTGTGGGTCTAGAAAAACTTCGTACACGCTGTCGTCTTGCAGCTCATCCACGAAGTCCTCGTCCCGGAAGACACCGCTTAAAGGAGCTTTCGCATAACGAATAATCGTTTCCGACGAGGCAACAGGCGCCGGATCGGGCAAGTGCACGGGCGGTACCACACTTTCAAAATCTTCGCGCAAGGCTGTGGCCGGCGAGCCCGCTGGAATCACTACGGGAGGGCCAGCTATTTCTGTCATGGGGACAGGCGTATCCAGGGTAGTGGCTACCGCAGGGGTTGGCGTGGCAACCTCAAGTTCGGATAACAACGGCGGTGGCGCCGGGGCAACGATGGTAACGGGCAACGCCGTTACACGCGGCGGCTCGGGGGCGGGCGCTGGTGGTGGGGTGGGCGCAGGCGTAACGGGCAATTCTTGCTCTCGCTTGGCCAGTTCAGCTTCCACGCGCTGCAACACCAGTTGTTCTACTTGGCGCTGAAGCTCAGGGGTTAGTTGCTGCGCCACCGCCGGAGCAGCGGCAGCCACTGGCGCGGGGCGCGTAGCCATTATCTCGTCTTGCCGCTGCGTCATGCGGCCAATAAGCTCTTTCTGAAACACGGCCATGTTGCGACGCATCAGCACGTACAGCACTAAGCTCAGCAAAGACATGATAAGCGCCAACGGGCCGAAGATTTTGTTTATCCAGCTTTCTCCGGTTCCTCGGGCCGATTCTATTGGGCGGGCAACGCCCGCCTCGTCTAATCCGGCATCACTCGATTCTACGGTTGCAGCCTCGTCGGCATCGGCGGTAGTGTCGAGGGCTTCGGCGGATTCTTCTTCGGGTTGGTCACCTATGGGCGTGCCGTTCTCGACATAGTTGGTAAGAGCGGTTTCCAGCGTGGCCAAGCGTTGCATGCGGGCCGGATTGGCACGGCGGGCCGGCGAAGATTTCAGGCGGCTGATTATTTCGGTCTTCAGCTTTTGCAAGCGCGAAGGGTTGGAGCCAAGCCCCCGATAAATGGTACCGCGTACTTCCAGCGGTTGGTACAACGCACTAAACACGCGCTGACTATCGGCCCGGATGCTGTTTTCAAACTCTTTCAGGGAGCCTCCGCAGCGTAAGGTGCTTTTTAGATTAGGCCGGCCATTGTCTTCGTACACGAACTTCGCCGTGGCGCACCACACCTGCACTTTCTGCTCATCAAATGAAGGCTGTCCAAGTGGCGTTTGGGCCCTACCAGCGGCAACTGTAAGCAGCAGCGCTGCAAAAAAAACCGTGGTCCGACGGAGAATACGCATCATATGCAAGCAAGTAGTTTTCAGAAGTAAGGTTGATACGCGAAAGACGGTGCCGCGATGCGCCGACAACTATTGTTGTCAACGCAAGCTGGCAGCCCCCACGGTTGTAGCGCGCCGCCAAAATCAAGCTCTGCGGCACACAAGCTGCTAGCTGTAGTCGATTTCGGTGTTGTCGCCGATGTTGAGGCTGTGGCGCATTCCCTTAAAGGAAGCATCCGAGCCCACAATACAATCGTGCATGACGGCGGAACGCAATTCGCTGTATGAGCCGATAATGGACTCGCTCAAAATAGTATTCTTGACGATGGTCCGGTCGCCGATTGCCACATTGGGTCCGATAATGGAGTTACAGATTTCACAATCTTTTCCGATGCTGACGGGCGGAATGATGATAGTATCTGGGAACTGAGGGTAGTCGCGGCGGTCCAGAAACTCGGGGCGGTTGAGCAAACGGGCATTGGCTTCAAGCAACGAATCTTTGCGGCCGCAGTCAAACCAGTTGTCAACTGATGTAGTGGTCATTTCGGCGCCTTCCTGGATCATGAGCATGAGCGCATCGGTGAGCTGAAACTCGCCGTGCGTGCGCTGGTCCCGGTCAATGAGTTGCTCTAAGGCCTTGGCCAACCAGTCAGGATTGGCAATCTTGTAGAGACCAACCAAGGCGTAGTTAGACTTCGGAATGCGCGGCTTCTCCACCACTTTCGTGACGCGGCCGTTTAGTGCAGTTTCCACCAGGCCGAACATCGAAGGCGTCTTTACTTCCTTCACGGCCAGCACATTGCCGGACGTCTGCATCATAGCCGGCAGGTCTACATCTACTATGGTATCGCCGAGCAGGATCAGGATACCGTCTTCTTGGTGGCGGAACGTGTCGCGGGCCAGCCACAAGGCGTGGGCAATGCCTTCGCGAGGCTCCTGCACCACAAACGAGCTGCGGATCTGCGGATAGCTGCGTCGGACATAGCTTTCTATCTTCTCGCCCAAGTAACCAATGATGAATACAAATTCTTGGACACCTGCCGCACTGAGCCGGTCGATGATGTGCCCCAAGATGGTGTTGCCGGCCACCGGCACGAGTGATTTCGGCTGGGTGTGCGTGTGCGGACGTAGGCGCGACCCAATGCCCGCGACGGGAATAATGGCTTTCATGAACAACAAGCGTGGCGTAAGTCCGCAAAATAGTGAATCGCGGCCGGAGCCGCTTCATACACAACCGCTGCGGCGTGAATTCGTACTTTGGCACAACAGTAAGGTGAAGTTGTGAAATTGTCAGACGGTGATTTCAACAATCCACGGCGCTACTTGTGTAGGCAGCGCTGCGAAACCTTAAATTCACTTTCTCCTATTTTCGCAACTTCACTCCTTAACCCATTCATCAACTCTCTCCTTCATGAAACGTTTCCTTCTCTACTTCGCCGGTCTGGTGATTCTTCTCTCGCAGTCGTCGTGCGGTTACAATGGCATGGTCGGCCGCGACCAAGCCGTGAAAGCACAATGGGCTAACGTGCAAAGTGCCTATCAGCGCCGTGCCGACCTGATTCCGAACCTAGTAAACACCGTGAAAGGTGCTGCTAACTTTGAAAAAGGCACCCTCGAAGCCGTAGTCCAGGCCCGCGCCAATGCTACCGGCGTTAATATTTCGGCCGACCAGCTCACCCCTGAAAACCTGCAAAAATTCCAGGCCGCGCAAAGCCAACTGAGCAGTGGCTTGGGTCGGTTGTTGGCCGTGTCGGAAAATTATCCGGAGCTCAAAGCCAACGCCAACTTCCAGGAGTTGCAAGCGCAGATAGAAGGCACCGAGAACCGCATCAACGTGGAACGCAACAAGTTCAATACCGTCACCAACGACTATAACGGCTTTGTGAAGTCGTTTCCAAACAACCTATTTGCCGGCATGTTCGGCTTTGCCGAGAAACCGTATTTCGAGGCTGATCCAGCTTCGCAGAAAGCCCCAACGGTTCAGTTTTAATCTGGTTGGTTAGGACTTGGGAATGTACATAGGCAGAAGATACGTTTTGCTTGATGTGGCGCCCGCAAGTGTTTCTTCGGCTTCGTGGTAGTGGTGTTTGTCGTGCTGAACGGAGCTGGAGTTGTTCTCCCGCTGCCTTCGCGTAACCGATACCTTCGCTGTTCTGCCAAGATATGTTGGCGCCCCTCCGTCCCTACGTTTTTCTATCCCACCCCAAGTCCTAATCCCCACACCTATGACCAACCCTCTCACTCCCGAGCAGGAAGCCGCTTTGGTTGCTGCTATTCAGCAGGCTGAAGTCACGACTTCCGGTGAAATCCGGGTGCATTTAGAAGATACCTGCCCAACGCCGGAGCCTCTTGATCGGGCCGCTCAGGTATTTGCAGAGTTGAACATGCACCGCACCGCCCAACGCAATGGGGTACTGTTTTACCTGGCCTGGAAAAGCCGTCAGTTCGCCGTCATTGGCGACGCCGGTATCAACTCGGCGGTGCCCGACGATTTCTGGGAAACCACCAAGGAAACCGTATTGAGTCAGTTTCGCACTGAAAAATATGCGGCGGGGCTTGAGCATGGCATTCGGATGGTAGGCGAGCAATTGAAACGTTATTTCCCTTACAATTCCGTGACCGACAAAAACGAACTCGACGATTCCATTTCATTTGGCGGCGGTCCGCCGCAGTCCCCCCGCGTATGATGCAGCCTCTCCCTGTTTTGTATCGGGCGTGGTTCCGGCCGCTGCTGCTAGCGCTTTTGCTGCTGGCTGTGCAGTTGGGGGCCCTGGCGCAGGATGTACCTCCGCGCCCTTCACCTCCACGCCTCGTTAACGACTTGGCGGGCATGATGCAGCCCGACGAAGTGGCGGCGCTGGAACAGAAGCTCGTTAATTACAACGACTCCACTTCCTCGCAGATTGCCATCGTGACCATACCCACGCTCGGCGACAACGAAATTGCCGATTATGCTCAGAAGCTTTACGAAACCTGGGGTATTGGACAAAAGGGCAACAATAATGGAGTACTGCTGCTCATTGCTCGCCAAGAGCAAAAAGCACGCATCCAAACCGGTTACGGGCTCGAAGGGGCCATCCCCGACGCGTTGGCCAAGCGCATCATTTCCAACACGATAGTTCCGGCCTTCCGCGAAGAGCAATATTACCAAGGACTCGACCGAGCCACCGACCAGCTTATTGCGCTGGCCAAAGGCGAATACAAAGCCGACCAAACCACCCGTACCCGCCAACGCAGCAACGACGATAGCGGCTCGGGCTGGACCTTCTGGGTGATAATCGGCGCGCTGATTCTATTTATGCTACTCCGCTCACGTGGGGGAGGTGGCGGCCGAGGTGGCCGCGGTGGTTTCGGCGGCGGCATGATGGTACCACCTATCATCTTCGGTGACTTCTCGGGTGGCCGCGGCGTATTTGGGGGCGGCGGTGGCTTTGGAGGAGGTGGCGGCGGCGGCTTCGGCGGTTTCGGCGGAGGCAGCTCCGGCGGCGGCGGCGCCAGCGGCGACTGGTAAGTAGCCAACGCGCCTAATCACTGCCACTTGCTATGCAAGCCGCCCGCTAACAATAAAAAGGCCCGCTGAGTACTCAGCGGGCCTTTTTATTGTTCATCAAGTTCCTATTGGAAGTGTTATTGGGAAGTAGTGCTCTTATAGAACGGCATTTCATAAAATGGGCGTAGCAGTTGCACCACGTCGAGGGCATCGGCCAAGGCTTCGTGAGCCACGGTGTCATCTTCGAAACCAGCGCGGGCCTTACAGATTTGCATGGTCGGCAGGCGCGAGTCTTTGCGCCAGTTGAGGTAGAAAACTGCCGGGTCCAGCATGGCGGGTTCAGCCCGAATTAGGGTGCCGTAGCCCGGTAATTCGCGCAAAAAGCCGAGGTCGAAGGAGGCAATGTTTTTGCCGGCCATAGTCACATTTACGCAGTCATTTTTGTCGGGCTTGAAATTGTGTTCTAGCAGAAACTCGCGTAATTGAGGCACTAGCTCGTCGGGGGTGCAGAGTTCGGGGTTCGGTTCTTTGTTGGCCAACTCTTGTAGTAGCCGGGCATTGAGAGCCAGGGCGCCGGCGGTGCCTACATACTCAGAGTGGCGTACTATGCGCCGGAAGGCAGGCAATTCCGGCAGCGGCAACAGATGCTTGGTGTCTTCTACCACTGCAGCCAGTTCCAGAATCTGATGACGTTGGGGCCAGCCGCCGGAGGTTTCGAGGTCGAGAGAGATATAGCGCATGCAGATGCTGTACGGCCCCCGAGGGGCTGCGTTGGCGACAGGTAGATTTGATACGGTTAGAGAAGCTTTGGAGCAACCCAAGCAACCAGTGTTGGTCAGCAACTAAACTTAGCAACTAGTTAACAGTATGGTAATCCATAGTCCCGATAAGTAGATTGCAATATGGCATAATACCTGCCTGTATTCAGACATAAGTTATTGAAAATCAAAATTATGAAACTTAAGCTTTACTACAGTATACGGCCGTATTTCAGGGTTATTATATCTTGGTGATATTCTATAATTTTATTTAGCAGCTTATAATTTCATATTCTTAGAGTAACATTCCGGTAATAGGATGCGGGTAGTTTTGCGGTTGAAAACAACCCTCCAAAAGCATGCTTTACAGTTACTTAGCCCGAGCTAACAAGCTCTGTGCCGCAGGTATTCCTATGCTTTTTTTAAGCAGTGCTGCCTTCGCACAATCCCAATCAGTTTCCGGCATTGTAACTGATGATCAAGGCCTGCCGCTACCCGGCGCTACGGTAGTAGTGAAGGGTACGACCGTAGGCGCGTCCACTGATGCGCAGGGAGCCTACACAGTTAGTGCCGCACCCAATGCGGTGCTGCTGGTAACCTTTATCGGGTACCTCACGCAGGAAGTACCGGTAGAAGGTAAAACCAAGCTCAATCTTCGGCTGGCCCCCGACGCCAAGCAGCTTAACGAAGTAGTAGTAACAGCTCTTGGTATCAAACGCGAGCAAAAGGCCCTCGGCTATGCCACCCAAACGGTAAGCGGAGAAGCACTGGTAGAAGCGCGGCCCAACAACTTCGCGCAGGCCCTATCGGGTAAGGTAGCGGGGCTAAACTTAGTTTCTACGGGCTCGGGACCGGTCAACTCCACGCGCATTTCCTTGCGAGGCGACAACTCCCTGAATCCCAACGGTAACAACGCTCTGGTCGTGCTCGACGGCGTGCCCATGAACAGCGGCCTAACCAGTTCTCTACCCAGTGGGAGCGGTGCCTATGGGGCCGGCTCCGGCAACGACGTGCCCGTAGACTTCGGCAACGGCATTGCCGACATCAACCCCGACGATATTGCCAGCATCACGGTGCTGAAAGGTGCCAGTGCTACGGCCCTCTACGGCAGCCGCGCCGCCAATGGAGCGCTTATTATTACCACCAAAGCCGGGGCGCGCAAGAAGAAAGGCTTGGGCGTAACGGTGAACAGCAACTCTAGCATCAATACGGTACTAAAGTGGCCTGACTATCAGTACGAGTACGGCCAGGGTACGGGCCGCGCACTCAATGCAGCCGGCGAAATGTACTACTCTTATGGTGCTTCCGCCGACGGGGCTAGTACGGGCGGTACCAGCAGCGCCTTCGGGCCGAAGTTCAACGGGCAGATGTATTACCAGTACGACCCCGCTACGCAGGCACAATCAGCGGAACGGTTGCCGTGGGTGCCCTACAAAGACAACATCAAGGGCTTCTACAAAACCGGCTCCACGTTCACTAATAGCGTGTCACTGGAAGGGGGCAACGAAACCAGTTCGGCGCGGGCATCCATTACGCACTCGAAAAACGAGTGGATCATGCCTAATACCGGCTACGAGCGGATAACGGGGGCGCTGAGCGTGAACCACACCGTGGCCTCGAAGCTGAAACTGGCGGGCAAAGTGAACTTCACCAACCGCACGAGCGACAATCTGCCGGCTACCGGCTACAACAACCAGTCGTTGTCGTACTTCATGATCTTCCAGAACCCCAACGTACCGCTCGACGCGTACCGCACCATCTGGAAAAACGGCTTGGACCAGATTGACCAGGTGCATCCGTTCAGCTCGTTTATCGACAATCCGTATTTGATTGCCCACGAGATGATTAACTCGTCGACTACGCGCACCACCGTGGGCAACATCTCGGCGACGTATGATTTCACGAAAAACTTAAGCTTGCTGGTGCGCTCGGGCCTGGCCATGACGCAGGAGCGGCGCGAGATGCGCCGGCCCTACAGCACGGCCAACTTCCAGAAAGGCTACTATAAGCAGCAAGATATCAGCAACTACGAAGTCAACACCGACTTCTTGCTGACCTACCACCAACAGTTTAATACGCACTTCGACGTGCGCGCTTCGGTGGGTGGCAATGCCATGCGCCGCCGCAACCGCAGCACCGACGCCTCGGTGCGCGACTTGGTAATTCCGGGCGTGTACAAGCTGGCCAACGGCCTGAGCAGCCCGTTGCTTGGCCTGAGCACCTACGAGAAAGACATCAACAGCAACTACGCCCTGGCTACCTTCTCCTACGACGACAAGATCTTCGTGGACTTGACTGGCCGCAACGATTGGTCGAGTTCGTTGCCGGTGGAAAACCTGCCGTTTTCGTACCCCTCGGTTAGCACCAGCCTCATCCTAAACGAGTTGCTACCCATGCCGGCTTCTATTTCGCTGGCAAAGCTTCGGCTGTCGGCCGCGAAAGTAGGCAACGATACTGACCCGTACGGCAACAACAAGTACTACAACCGCAGCGACTTTGCGGGAGCGGGCTCGGTAGCTACCACGCTCTACAATAAAAACTTGAAACCCGAGCAAACCGTCAGCTACGAAGCGGGGCTGGAATACCTGATGTTCCAGGGCCGCTTTGGCGCCGACCTGACGGTGTACCAGAACACCACGAAGAATCAGATTCTGGAAGTGCCCATCGACCCCACCACGGGCTATAGCCGCGCGCTGCTTAATGCAGGTGCCGTGCGCAACCGGGGTGTGGAAGTGGTGCTCAACACGCGGCCCGTCGACAACAACGCCTTCAAGTGGAGAAACACCATTACATGGTCGCGCAACCGCAATAAGGTGTTAAGCTTGGCCGGCGGCATCGAAGACCAGCAGGTGATTGGGGCGGGCGGCACGGCCACCATCTTGGCTACTGTAGGCGGCACTACCGGCGACATTTGGGGCTACGGCTTCGATTACTCGCCCGACGGCAAAATCATCTACAACAAAAATGGCCTACCCGTGCAGCCCGCCAATATCAAGTACATCGGGCGGGCCTACGCCAACTGGAAAGGTGGTTTCCTGAACGAGGTGTCGTACAAGAATTTCCGGTTGAGCGTGCTGTTTGATGGCCAATACGGCGGCATTATCTACTCGCAAACCCACCACAAGATGAGCGAGCAGGGCAAGCTAAAATCCACGTTGCCAGGCCGCGAAGAAGGCTTTATTATCGGCGACGGGGTGGTACTAAATGCTGACGGTACCTACTCGCCAAACGAGACGAAAGTCCTCCCAGCCGATTTCTATGCCGAGTACTACCGCCGCGCCAACATCGAGAGCAACTCGTTTGATGCTTCCTACCTGAAGCTGCGTGAAGCCCGCATTGAGTTCAACCTGCCCGCCGCGCTGCTAGCCCGCACCAAGGCACTGACCGGGGCTACCATCGGCCTCTACGGCCGCGACCTAGCCATGTGGACCAAGTTTCCCATGTTCGATCCGGAAACGGCGGCCCTCAACGGCGGCACCATCCTGCCCGGCGTGGAAATCGGCCAGCTTCCTTCCACCCGCACCATGGGCGTGAATATCACGCTGCAATTCTAGAATGCTAGCTCCCTTCCTTGAAAAAAGGAGAGCTGAAATCTAGCGCTAACACAGCTTTCGGCTAACCATTCCTGCATCCGACTTTCCAATGAAAAAATACATAGCTCTCCTGCTGCTGACTTGTGGCGGCAGTTTGGTTTCGTGCACCGATGGGTTCGAGGAACTGAATACCGACCCCAACCGCATCGAGACAATCAGCCCCGGCACACTACTTAACCCTACGGTGTACGAGCTGGCGGCTTTCAATACCAGCCGAGCCGATGCCTTCACTTTCGATATTATGCAGGTGGCGCTGCCTTATCCGAGCGTGTCGGGCGGGGTGCACCGCTACTTGGTGAGCGAGAGCGCCGGCAATTCTACTTGGACAACCTATTACCGCTGGCTAGCCAACATTCGGGAGATGCGCACCGCGGCCGTAGCCGCCCAAGACCCCAACTACGAGGCCGTAGCCATGACGCTCAACGCGTGGGTTTACGCCAACCTGACCGACTGCTTCGGCGACGTGCCCATGACGGAAGCCAGCCAAGGTGAGGCAGGAGTGCTGTACCCAAAGTTCGATACGCAGCAGCAGGTTTACAACCAGTTGCTCGACAATTTGGACGTTGCCAATGGCCTGTTCAGCACCACCCGGACCATGAGCTACGGCTCCGACCTTCTCTACGACAATAATGTGGCTAGCTGGCGCCGGTTCTGCAACTCGCTACGGATGCGGCTATTGCTACGCCTCTCGAAGCGGCCCGAAATGAATACCGCTACCCGCTTGGCCGCCATGATCAACGACCCGACCAAGTACCCGGTGTTCACGCAAAACAGTGAATCGGCCATTTTCAAAATTACAGGGGTGGCACCTAACGTGTCGCCTTGGGGCCGGGCCATCGACTTTACTACGAGCCGAGCAGCGGCGGAATTTTTCATCGATAACCTAAACACGTGGAACGACCCACGCCTAGCTAAATTTAATACCCAAGCCAAAACCAAGGACGGCCGCAGCAACATCGGCTACAAGGGCATTCCGAGTGCTTATGGCGGCAGTGATGCGCAGTTCCAGTATCAGCCTTCCAACTTCAATATTGCGCTGGTCACGGCTAAAACGGAGGCTCCTATGCCGTCGGTGCTGATGAGCTATGCCGAGGTGGAGTTCATTAAGGCCGAAGCGGCGCAGCGAGGCTACACCTCCGCCGACGCCCGCACCCACTACGAGCGAGGCGTGAAGGCCGCAATCGAGCAGTGGGGCGCCGTGGTGCCCGCCACCTACTTCCAGAACCCCGCCGTGGCCTACAACGGCACGCTGGAGCGCATCATGCTGCAAAAGTACTACGCACTATTTTTCAACGACTACCAGCAGTGGTTTGAGTACCGCCGCACAGGCTTTCCGGTGCTGCCGCGCGGCCAGGATTTGCAGAACAACGGCATCATGCCGACGCGCTTCAAGTACCCGCTCATCGTGCAAACCAACAACGGCGACAACTACCGCGCCGCCGTGGAGGTGATGGGTGCCGACGACGTAAACACCAAAGTGTGGTGGGAAAAATAGCCCGCCCCACCAAGAGCCGTCATACTTCCTGTTGATTTAACCCGCATACGATGTCGCAACAACGCAGAACTTTCTTGAAATCAATCGGTTTGGCGGGCTTAGGCGTGACCTTAGACGCAAACCTAGGCTTGGCGCGACCCAAGGAAGCAGCTACCACCAACAAAGAGGTAGCAGTAGCTACCCTCAGCGGTAAAGTCCACGCTCAAGGCCAAGGTATAGCCGGCGTAGCCGTTACGGACGGTATCAACGTCACGCTCACAGATGCCAAAGGCCAGTACACGTTGGAAAGCAGCGGCGCCACCGACTTCGTGTACATATCGGTGCCGCGCGGCTACGAGTTTCCGCAGGAGAAGAGCATAGCTCGCTTTTACCGCCAGAAGGAGCCAGTGAAGGGCCGTTTCAAAGCCGACTTCGAGTTGCGCAAACTCGCCCAAGATGATACGCAGCACAACTTCATAGTGTGGGCCGACCCGCAGATGATATCCAAGGCCGATGCCGCCGAGTTTAAAGCCACTGCCGTGCCCGATACCCAAAAGCTGCTAGCCAGCTACAGCGCGGGCACGCTATTTCACGGCATCGGCTGCGGCGACTTGGTGTGGGACCATTTCGAGCTGTTCGACGATTACCAGCAGGGCGTGGCCAGCACCGGTATTCCGTTCTTCCAAGTTATCGGCAACCACGACATGGATATTACGGCCCGCACCGACGACCACTCTTCCGACACCTTCAAGAAGCTGTTCGGTCCCACCTACTATTCCTTCAACCGGGGCGAGATTCACTATGTGGTACTCGATGATGTGTTCTTCATCGGGTCAGCTAAGAAATACATCGGCTACCTGACCGAGCGGCAACTAGCGTGGTTGGAGCAAGACTTGGCGCACGTAAAACCGGGCACCACTGTGGTGGTGAGCTTGCATATTCCGCCGTACACCAAGCAGCATGTGCGCAACAAAGACAAAGAAGAGCCGATGGGCGGCGTGGTGTCTAACCGCAAAGAGCTGTACAGGTTACTGAAGCCCTACAAAGCGCACATCATGTCAGGTCACACGCACTTCAACGAAGTGCTATTGACCGAAGAAAACGTGGTGGAGCACGTGCACGGCACCGTGTGCGGCGCGTGGTGGACCGGCCCCATCTGCACCGACGGTACGCCCGGCGGCTACGGTGTGTACGAGGTGCGCGGCGGCGAGGTGAAGTGGTACTACAAAGCCATTGGGCAGGAGCGCAACCACCAATTCCGCATCTATCCCAAAGGCAGCCTGCCCGACCGCCCCGACGACTTGGTGGTGAACGTTTGGAACTGGGACCCAAGCTGGAAAGTAGCTTGGTTTGAAGACGGAACCCGCCGGGGCGAGATGCAACAACACACCGGCTTCGACCCGCTGTCGGTGCGGCTGCACGGGGGGCCAAATCTACCCGCCAAGCACAAATTTGTGGATCCCACGCTAACCGACCACCTATTCGTGGCCAACGTATCGGCGCAGGCCAAAGAAATCCGCGTCGAAGTCACCGACCGGTTCGGGCAAGTCTACACCGATACGCTGTCGGCGTAACGACTGCGTGTGGGAGTAAAGACGCGCCGCTTTGCGTGACGCTGTTGCTGGTGTTGGGCCGCCTGGTTCAGACTCGTGCACGGCGCGACGCAAAGCGGCGCGTTCTTAATAGTACTCCGGTTCCTATCTGCTACCTTTCTTTTGCTATGATAAAGCCTCTGCTTCCCCTATTGGCGCTGCTCACTTCCTACTTCGCCACCGCCCAAACCACCACGTTCGACCGGCAGGGCCACCGCGGCGGCCGCGGCCTTATGCCCGAAAACACCATCCCGGCCATGCGCAAAGCGCAAGACCTCGGCATGACTACCCTGGAGATGGACGTGCTAGTGAGCCAAGACAAGCAACTGCTTCTCTCGCATGACCCTTACATGAACGCCGACTTTGTGCTAGCCCCCGACGGGCAACCGATCAAGAAAGCCGACGAGCAGAAACACCGCCTCTACGCCCTCCCCTATGCCGAAATCCGCCGCTACGACGTAGGTAGTCAAGGCAACTCCAAGTTTCCAAGGCAGCAAAAGCTACGCACCTACAAGCCGCTGCTAGCCGAAGTCATCGACTCGGCAGAGGCATATGCCCGCTTGAAAAAGCTACCTGCCCCGCGCTACAATATCGAGACCAAAACCACCCCGGAAGGCGACAACAAGCTGCATCCAGCACCCGCCGAGTTTGTGAAATTGCTGCTAGCCGTAATTAAAGCCAAGGGTATAGCCAGCCGCGTCACCATCCAATCGTTCGACCCGCGCACGCTAGAGTTGGTGCACCAAGCCGACCCGACGCTGCACACCGCTTTGTTGGTCATGAACACGCAAGGGCTGGCTGCTAACCTGAAGCGCCTTAGCTTCCGGCCTACCATCTACAGCCCCCATTTTCAACTCGTAAATGCCGACCTGGTACAAGCTTGCCATAAAGAAGGCCTCCAGATTATCCCTTGGACGGTAAACGACGCCGATGGCATACAGCGCCTCACGCAGTTACAAGTAGACGGCATCATCACCGATTATCCCGACCTATTCGCTACGCTGCCGAAACCTTAGAGTAAACAGTCAATAAGCACGCTGGGCGTCGTACGTAGTTAGATGGAGAATATACCCTCCGTTACTACGCACGACGCCCTTCGTGCTTACTAATCTGCTGTTTGTTAATGGTCACTCTTTACGCCTGCCTCAATAGCTACTTGCAGGCGATTTTCGGCGGGCGGTATGGGGCAAGAATAAGCCGAACTGTAGGCGCAAAACGGATTGTAGGCGCAATTGAAATCAAGCACCAGTTGGTCGTTTTTGATTTGCCCCATGCGCAGGTCGATGTAGCGGCCACCCCCGTAGCTGGTGTGTCCGTTGGTTTGGTCGGTGAAGGGCACCATGAGGTAGTCTTGGTAGTCCTTGGTGCGTAGCAAGTCCAGGCTTTGGTAAACCGTTAGGTGCTGCGGCCGGCCGTTGTAGCGGAAATGCACTTCGCCGTACTTGCGGTATAGCGGCTTGCGGCCATTGCTCGTCTGCATTTCAAACGGAGCCTGCGAAGAATCGCGCACAAATTGGGTGACCACGCAAGCTGCGTAATTGACAGGAAAGAAAGGTAAGCCAGCGAAACTGCTCCGCGTCGGTGCCGGCAGCGGTGAGCGGGCAGGGTCTTTATATTCGGCGTTCAGCTCCGCTTGAAACGTTGCCACCTGTTTGGTATGCTCTTCTTTTGAAGGCAAAACTACCGATGCTACAGTCTGGGCCCGCCCCGTAGTAGAGAGTGCCGTGATGCATACTAGAAACAGATAGATAAAGCGCTGCATAGGAAAGAATTCATGTTGCCGTTTGGCAATAGTTCAGCAAAGCTACTGCCCTACTATGATACCAGGCAATTATCCGTGGAATAGTAGCATGCATGCTTTTATCGGTATTTCTACCACTAATTTCTCTGATCAGTCATATTACTGATAGCTATGCTTATATTTAGCAGGCACCTCAACAAGCACTGCTGGTTGAGGCTAGTGATTTAAGCTTCCTCACTTATCCTTTTACTCGCAGTTGTCTGCCTCTGCGGTCTTAGCACTCCTTTATTGCTCTCAATGAAAGCAACCGTTACTTTCTTTTTTCTATTTCTACTGCTGTTTGGCCGATACACCGTTGCGCAATCCTCTCCTGAAGACACAACGCTCGTAACGGTTGCAGCAGCTCAGTTTGAAAAGCAATACAGCGCCATCTATCCTGTTCATGCGCATCTATTCAATGGCCCAGAGTACGTAGACTATTCCAAACGCTATTTCAAAAATACCGGGCACCAGTTTTTTGGAGTCCCCGAAAAGCAAGACGGAAGCATCTATTACAACAATCAGTATTTTACTGGTTTGCAATTCACTTATGATGTAGTGCTTCAGCAGATTGTGTTGCTGCATCCTACTACTCCGCTTTATTTACGGCTCATCAACGAACGAGTCAATTATTTTACGCTTGCCGGACACCACTTTAAACGCATAGTGGTCGATAGTTTGTCGAGCAAAGTTTTCAATACTGGATTTTACGAAGTGTTAGTTGATGGCAAAGTAGAGCTACTGGCAAATCGCTCCAAACAAATGCTAGAGAAAATAGAAAACCGTAATATAAACGCGGAATTTGTAGTAACCGATAAATTATTTCTCAAAAAAGATAACGTTTATCACACCGTCAACAAAAAGAATTCGGTGCTGAAGATACTGTATGACCGGAATGAGGAATTGAAAAAATTCAGCAGCTCCAAAAAATTAAAATTCAAGAAAGCTAGCCGCGAATCTTCTATAATTCAGTTGGTAGAATACTACAGGAGTTTGGCAGCGAAATAATTTTCTTACTAGTGTACCGGGTTATTCTCTTTCGAATTAGTTAAAGCTTTAC